>BPTM01000170.1 GCA_023705945.1 Candidatus Heimdallarchaeota archaeon | reverse complement strand
ACCACCGAGATCTACACTCTTTCCCTACACGACGCTCTTCCGATCTTGGAACCATCTTCAAGGATGTATATGTCTGTATATATATATGACATTTCAAATCCATAAGCATCCAAGGTAATTGTTCCATCATCATCAAGGTCTTTTGCTAAACCAGCTCCAGATACAATAAAAATTGATATGAATACAGAACAGCTCACAATCATCAATAATTTTGATCTCAATTTTTTAACTCCCCTATTTTTTCTCAAAGTATATCTATAATATGTCAAATCATTGTTGAAAGTAATAATTAAAGTTATTGCATCAATTTATCTGAACGGGAATTCTTTCAATAGTTGGTAAGATTTATTACAAGGATTATGTTTAGTACTAATAGTATGACATCTGAAAGATTCCAAAAGATAATGCGAGTTATCTGGGAACAAATAAAACCCTTACTGAGATTTTTACTAACAGTAACAGTCATAATGTCAATAGCAATTATAATAATGTTAATTGTTTGGGGTTTTGATTTTCAAGATGATGCATTTCTCATACTAGTTATTGCTGATATCTCTGTTCTCGCAATATTTATTGTTGGATTAATCATTGTTGGATTTAGGCACGTGTTTACTGATCTAGCAAAGACAGAGGATATAACTTGTAGATTTTGTGGTGAGATTATAAAAAGTGGGAGCTATATTTGCTTGAACTGTGGTAAGGACAATAGAAAGGTCACAGATTCAACATAATCTTTTCTAAATCACAGAGACTTAATAAGGGCGTAAGGGAAGACATTTTGTTTATATTTAGGTTTGATCATTATAACAAGCAGTGCGCAGGGTTGGGATAACTGTATAAGAAGAATTTCGAGTTTGGTGAGTTAAATGAGCATTATTTGTTCTTTACAGTTCTTTCTCCTTTAACTAATTTCTTCTTACCTTTCTTCTTTACAGGTGTTTTCTTGATTCTAAAAATAATTCGTTGGATATCCTTCTGAACTTCAATTTCTACTTTAATTCCACAACTTTTCGTTCTTTCAGTCCATTGATATTTAATCAAATCAATGTACTCCTTTTCAGTCATTTTATTAACAACTGTCAATGATTCTAATGCTTCGAGTTCTCTAAATCCATCAAAAATAACTTCATAATCCCCATTTTTTTTCATAATGACTCCTTTCCATCCCTCCACATTTGCTCCCATAACAGCTATATAGGAGATATATTTGAAGGGACCCTCAAGAAAACCAAATAAGTTATCTACTTCTTCCAGAAACTCTGTTTTATCATTAAACAATAGTTTGGCTTTTTGCTTTCCATTATCCTTTTTTGTTTTCATATACATTTTATTTATGAGATCAACTTTTCTTACTGCTAGCATAAAACCTTTCCATTTTTCATCTAGTCTTGGAATCTCCGTTCTTTCTCTTCGGGTTTTCTCATATATTGGCACAGTCATGTTATTAATTCTAGAGAGCACTAATTTTTGAAATTCGTTTTTTGGGTGTTTGAGAGTCCAAGTAATGTCCATACTTTCAGTTGGAGAAGTTCTAGTTGAACTATGAATAAGAATTCTCCCGTCTTCAAGTTTTTTGATAAACCGAGGATAAACTCTAAACCTCGCCATCGTATTCTGGAAATTTGTTGTGATCATACTAAGGAAAGCCTGAAGTACACCTTCCAAACCATCTCCCTCAAGCAATGTTTCAATCTCCCATTGCCTTTCTTCATTTACCACAGCTTCAAGAGATAACAGAAATTGGTTGATAAATTCAAGTTCATCTTCTGAAATATTAACTGTTTTAACCATAATGATCAGCAGAATATAATGCTGTTTTCAGATTCTCACGCTACTTATATGTATTTTTGCATTTATAAAAATGAAGTAAAAGTGAAAAAAAGATGAATGTTGAGCTAGGTTAGAAGAATAAATGTTCCTCATCCTTAGCCTTTTTTTTGGTTTTCCTTCTTCTTCGCTTTTTCTTTTGAGATTTCTCCAATTCATCCCTAACAACCTCTAATATTGGTTCCTTGATACCTAAATCCTCGTCAAGGGTTTCTGCGATCTTACTCATTGTCTGATAAAATAGCTGCTTCATTTTACCTCTTGTTTCTCTTCTAAATGCACGTTTTAGTGTTTCCAAAGATTCTGAGTCAGCGTAATTAGGTATAATGCTCAGTGACATTTGAATTGGGAAAACAGCTTTATCATTCCGTATTATTTCAAGAAGTAATTTTCTTATTTTATCTTTTTTTAGTTTCCCTCGTTCGTGTAATTTACGAATTGCCATTGAGCGAACAATGTCATTTTCATCTTCTTTTGATATTCTGATCAAAAAATCTTCGATTTTTGGAGAAGACATATCCCCGATTACTTCAGCTAACACAAGTTTAACGCTATTTTCTCTTTCGTAAGCATAAAACTCCATTAGTTTTTGTGCAATTTCTTTCTTCTTTGTATCTTTCAAAATAAAAATAGCTTTAATTCTTACTTTCTCATATTTTTCCTTCTCAACAACTTTGATAAGGAATTCCAGGTTATTCTCATCGATTTCTTGCTCCGATATCGAAACTAGTTCTTTCAACTTTGTAACATCAGGTGAGTTGTTGAATTTTTTCAGTTTCTCCTCCAATTTCGGATCCATTGCATTCTAGTAAATACTTTCCTTCTTTTAAGGTTACTCAATTTTTGAGGTTTTTATAAGATTATAAAGAGAGATAGTGAATACAGTTGACTACTAGACTAGACGAAAATAAACAAGCTCATGAGGGTTATGCTATTGTATATTTTGCTGATACCGGTTTTGAATTATTTGTATCTAATCTAGATGATCTTAAATTAGAAGTTACATTGACAAATTATCCTACATTAATGGGGATGATGCAAAATCAGAACATAGAAGGTTTAGCTTCCTCAAAAATCAATAATAACACCTTTCTTCTTGCTTATGCTTTGAACTTGAAAAACTTAAATGCAAGAGATTCTCGTTTGAAGCATAAAACAGTAACAATAGTCAATTTCGTAGTCTCACGAGAACTATACAAAGAACTTATCGTAAACTTTGATGATTTTGAACAATTTTTGGAAACCTATTTTCAACCCATCAAATTTCTTTTTGATCTTTATGCAGTCGACTTCACTAAAGTAATACCTATCTTTCAAGAGAGACAACGTATAATAGAAAAAACCAGAAAAAGAAACAAAAGAGAAGGAGAAAACTCTTTAGCTGTTGAATTTAACAACTGGCTGAACTCTGCCGATTTTTCCAAAGAAAAAAATGAGTAACAAGCATATAGCATTTTTTTTATATCACTTATTCCTTTGTCACTTAAGTGAGACTTAATGCATGAAATTCGGTTCCATGGTAGAGGAGGTACTGGTGCTGTTATGGCTTCAAGAGCACTTGCTAAGGCAGCTTTTTATGCAGGTAAGAATGCGGTCTCCTTTCCATCTTTTAGTGCAGAGAGAAGAGGAGCATTGGTTCTAGCATTCGCACGAATCAATACAAAGAAAATCTACAGAAAATCACAAATTTACGAACCTGATACAATTGTCGTTTTAGACTATTCTCTAATTGAGTTGAAAGATGTAGCAAAAGGTCTAAAGCCAGACGGAATCGGAATTATCAATACAACAAAGAAACCAGAGGAAATAACTTTATCTAGTGCAATTAACCTTGGGGTGGTTGACGCCACAAGTATTGCTAAAGAAACTCTAGGGCAACCATTTGCTAATAGTGCTATATTAGGTGCTTTGATCAGGAGTACAAAATTAGTTGGAATGGAAGAATTAGAGAAAGGGATTCTGTCTGTATTTGGAGCAAAATTGGGAGAGAAACAAGCAAAGAGAAATGTTGAAGCAGCTCGTAGAGGATATGAAGAAACACAATTTGGTAAATCACATGGAGGAAGAAATTATTCTAAATTACAACCATGGTTACCATCTGTAGAAAAACTACCAATAGGAGCTATCTTGCCAAAAATCACACTTTCAACTGGACAATCAATCGGACCTGGATCTGCGACCACACGAATTACAGGTACTTGGAGTTACATCAAGGCAGATATTGATCAAGAACTCTGTATTAAATGTCTTAAGTGTGTATTTCATTGTCCTGAAGGAACTATCCACCGAGAAGACAATGTTATAACTGTAAACAAATCATATTGCAAAGCGTGTGGTATTTGTGAATCAATTTGTCCAGTTAATGCTATTAAAATGATAAAAATAAAAGAATTTTCAGAGATTAAACCTTAATCTCTTATCTATATCTATCTAAATCATCTTTATTGCTTCGATATTTTCCTGAGATTGATTTAGAATCAAATGAAAAATTATTTTTCGACTTACCTTCTTTGGAATCATTTTCAAAATCTTCAAAATCTTCTTCGTTCTCAAATTCGTCGAAATCATTGAAATCATTTTCTTCTGTATCTTGGTAGAATTCTATTTGGGTTTCAAGAAACGAAGTATCAAATTCAGTGATTTTATTTGTATTAAAATCTCGTTTGATGTGAGTTTTTACTTCTTTTAGAGCCATTAATGCCGCATCATAATCAATATCAAAAGTATTGCAATAGGATAGAACAGCCAATACGGGTACACTGTAAGCTGTACCTTCTGTGAGAAGGAAACTTATGGGACCTCTGATTGACAAATCATCTCTGAAGGTTCTTTTTGTTCCATAAATTTTTGTATATTTATTGGTAGGAACTAAAGCTATCCAAGAATCATCTGTAACGTCTCTGACATCTTCCCTCAACCCACCAATTATTATGTATCTCTTAGCGTTCCAAGATAAAATCTCTTGTGCCAACCACTTCCAAAATGCGTCTGGTAAAGCATCATAACCAACTACAGGAATCGGTAAACGTGAAGTTACCAATACAACTTTTTCTTTATCATCACCTGAATCTGAGCTCATAGAGTAAACAGTTATTGGAGCTTCTATGTTATTCTTATGAAACCAACTCATCGTTCCCCAAAAACCAACTGAGTTAACATCAGTTTCTTCTACAAGATGATTTAAGACAGTAGTTCCCACTGAACCGTAGCCTGTAAAACCTAAAATCACGGTTGTATCAGAATCTATAATTGAGGTATCAAAGGACATCTGATTAAGGAAAAGTGTATTGTTTTTCATCGTTTGATGAAGATATTTACATGTGGTTAAAAAATTGATGGTTAGAGCGTTTTTTTACGCTCAAGTTTTTTGTGAGTTTATTAGTTTCTGGTAACTTCAAGCTTCCTCAGATTCAGTTATTTTTTCTTTTCTTCTCACTTTAGATTTATCTATAAATTCCTCTTCTTCAGGCCATAAGAAGGAAGCGATTGTAGTAAAGATAAGCAACAACACAATTGGGACTAACAATCCTATGAGATTATATGCAAAATTATCTGTTCTCTCAGAAAGTGCAAACACAATCATTAATGCAACACCACCTAAAATTATCCCAATTATTTCACTTACTGAAATAATTGTCTGCTGGATACTCATAGTAGACCCATGTCTTTCTTCATCCATTCCAATTGAACTACTATCTCCTAAGCGACCACTTATTGCTGGAAAATACGCTGAACCCAGGACGAGAGAGATTATTAATAATATAAGAATCCACCAGTTACTAGTAAAACCATTTGGATCAAATTCTGACGTAGGGTCATACCAAGGTTGTCCTCCTGTCATGAAATTTCCAAAAAAGGTAATTCCAATAACAACTGCCAGCATTAGTAAACCTGCAACTCCTATAGAAAGAGCTTTCCGACGTCCGATCTTATCGGCTATCCAGCCCCAAAAGGCCATAGGCAGTCCCATAGTCAAAGTAAAAACAACCGTAGTTAAACCAGCATCTGCAGGACTTGATTCAATTGACAAAATTAAGAAACCCCAGTTGTTCAGAATACCAATTATAGCAGCTGTTCCCAACAGAGGTAAAACTATTCCTCTTCTACTCTTATCAATCATGAGTTTCCATGACATTAACAGCTCTTGTTTAACACTGTACTCTTCATGTTTAAGTACAGGTTTGGTTTTATCAATCATGAGAAAAACAACAACTGCAGAGATTACTATGGCAAAAGCAAATAAGAGATAAAGATAAACAAGTCTTTGGGGGTTGTTGGGTTTCCAATAAGTAATAACATTTCTTGCACTTAGACTAAGTTCGTTAATATTAGCAAAAAGATTAATTCCCCCGACCCTAATAAGCTCATTAACGCCTACTATGGCATTGTAAAGAACACCTGCTAAAAGTACGCCTGCAGATCTACCTCCAGAAACAGCTACATTGTATAGACCCATTTTAGTAGCTCTTGTTTCATAAACTGAAAATCTGGATATATAACCATAAGAAGCATTCACCTTGATAGAACCTGCTAAACCATGCAAAAAATGGAATAAACTCATTCCGAAGATCATCAAACCATTAGCTAAGGGGATTATGCCTATCCATCCTTGCCAATTCAAAGCACAAATTCCATAACCAATTAATATTAATCCTCCGGCAGATGTTCCTAGTAGAATCCACCGTTTTGCATCAGATACATCAGATCTAAACCCAAAATATCCCGAACTGATGATCACAGCTATAGCATAAGTTATTTCAACAAATATTATTGACAGATTTGCTTCCCAACCCTCCATTTGAAGATGAAGAAAAATGTAAATTGGCATTAATACAGTTGTACTACCAAATGCGACTCTGAGGAAAAACGTTGAAATTAGAATTCCAATAAAAGAAAAAGTAGGTCTTTTTTGGGTGTATAAATCATCGTCAGTATTTTTGTCCAGAGTATCATCCAATTTATTTGATGATTTGTTGCTCATTTTCATCGTTCCTTAATTAATAATCGAAATGTATTGGTCTTGTTATTAAAATCTATTGTTGAAATTTTCGAGATGCCAAAATTACTGAGTGGAGTAAATAACAAAATTAAATTAAATTAAAACATAACTAAGATGTACTATAATCGAAAATCGATATAGTTCATATGTGAAATGTTAATTTATTAGGAAAAACACCTTGAAGTATACGAGAAGTAGCGTAAAGTATTTAAGAAAGGCATAAAGTATTTAATACTGTAGTAACATAAAATAATTATCAATAGAACAGATGGAGAATTAGAAAAATGAGCAGTGAAAAGCAGTCCGTAACAATTGCTAAGATGGTGAAATTAGAGGCTGAAAAGCCGATTGAACTACCCGAGGAATTTTTATCAGCTCTAAAACCCGATGGCAAGACTTATGCTGTCTTGATTTTAGCTCCCAACACTCGAATAATAAGAATAATTCCAACAAGTACAAATGAAGTCGCGAAGATTAACATCAATATTGGGAAACTTTCTCCTGATTTCCTTCGTAAGATGGGTTCTATTTTCATCAGACTTGGTATTAAGACACTCTACAGTACTGGTCTTTGTTTCACTCAGAGCGCCTGTGTGTATGAAGGGTACATTGACTCTGATGAATTAAAGGAAGTCAGTATTGATCAGATCAAAGATGAGCTTGAAAGAATTGAAGGCGTATCGAGTGTCGAGGTAGAAACGCTAACAGTATAAAGGGGCCAACCTTATTGGTTCAACGGAGTAGGAAAAAAGAAAAAAGACTAAATTTACTCCTTCACCCGTTGCGCCGTGAGATTTATCGTCTTGTATGTGAAACCCCAGGGGTTTACTTTTTTGAATTATCTAGTGCATTAACAGCTCCACATGGAACTGTTAACTGGCATCTTAGAAAACTAGAAGAGGCAAGCTTGATAAATTCCATGAAATTCGGCGGGAAGAGAGTTTTTTATTCCCGAAATTTGCGTACTCAAGATGTTGAGAAAGCTTTTGTGGTTTTAAAACATGTAACAGCACGGAAAGTGTTTGCATATATATTAAACCGCGAAAATTGTCACCAAACACAAATTGCTCGGAGCTTGGGTATTCATCATGATACAGTTCGTCACCATACTTTACGTATGGAAAAGGCAAATTTGATTGAAAGTTTTAAAGATGGAAGAAAAACTTGCTATAAACTTGGTGAGATTGGGATAAAACTGCAAGAAGAAAGTTTGAATACAATCTCGAATACTTATATTGCTGCTTTGATGGATATTCTTGAAGAAAGCTGTCTTCATCCAGAAATAGAGGAAATGAGTACAAATCATTTGACAATAAGAATAGAGTGTCCTGGATCAACGGATGCTACCTTTACAATTTCATTAGATCAATGGTCATTTGATGAAGAAGAATTCGATATTGCACAAGATGGGGGGGAGACAGGGATTGCTCACGAGGAAGCATGATATCTATTTTAGTCACAAATAAGGCAATTACATGAACAAATAAAATTCTTTAAAAAAATAGCTTTATAAGGGAATTTGGCAATCCATCATAAGGAGTGTCAAATATGAGTTCGAAGACTAAAGTATCTTCTACTAGTAAAAGTAAAAAAACAACTAAAATAGATATAAAAGCCCTTGCAAAAAAAGTTCAAGAAATTAAAAAAAATATGAGCAATGTAATTGTTGGACAAGAAGAAGTTATAGATGCAATGATTACAGCACTTTTAGCAGATGGGCATGTTCTGCTTGAAGGAGTACCAGGAATAGCAAAAACATTAATGGTACGTGCTTTATCAAAAGCAGTTTCTGCAGAGTTCAAGAGAATACAGTTTACTCCAGATCTTATGCCATCAGATGTTACAGGAGTTATGGCATACAAACCAGAAACAGGAGAATTTTACTTCAAACAAGGACCGGTTTTTACTAATTTGTTACTTGCAGATGAAATTAACAGAGCACCACCCAAATCCCAAGCTTCAATGCTTGAAAGTATGCAAGAAAAGCAAGTTACTATTGAGAAAAAAACCTACAGCCTTCCAGAACCATTTATTGTTTATGCAACTCAGAACCCCATCGAAACCGAGGGTACATATCCCTTACCTGAAGCTCAAATTGATCGTTTTTCATTCAAGGTTCTTGTAACGTATCCAGAAGAGGGTGATGAAGTAGAAATCGTAGAAAGATTCACTGGAGAGCATGATTCATATGATAAATTGGAAGATATCAAACCAATATTGACTGCCAACCAAGTAATCGAACTCCAAAAACTTATTCGTAAGGATGTTACCATCTCTGATGAATTAGCTAAATATATCGTCCGAATCGTTAATTTAACTCGTGAGAGTGAGGAAGTATATATGGGTGCAAGTCCAAGGGCAAGTTTATGGATGACAATTGCAGCAAAAGCTTCAGCAGCGATGGAAGGTAGAACATATGTTAATCCATTTGACATACAGAAGATAGCTAAGAACGTTCTTAGACACAGAGTTCTGATTAAGCCTGAATACGAATTTGATGGTACTACGTCTGAAATAATTATTGACCGAATCCTAAAACACACTCCTGCTCCTAGTATTCAATCATAGAGTTTGAAAAGTATGAAACTATCTCGGAAATCCATATTACTTTTAGTTATTGTTCTTGAAATATCAGGATTGATAGCGGTAAGTGGGTTTACCATAAACTCCAAACTGAACGAGTCATCATCGAATGTTCAAGCTCAAGCTGAAGATCTGACAGTGATTATTGAAAGAGACCAATTATATTTCAAAAATGACACTATGAGAACAAATGCATACATTTACTGGGCAGAACTAGAAGGTGGTCAGTTAATTATTTATGGAAACACCACAGATATGTATCAAATAGAATTTTGGGATGGTGTAGGCAACCTTACTCAAGAGGCAGATTATTTCATTCATCCAGATAGGATAGTGATTACTATTCGAACAACAGAACTGTATTATCAGATACGAGGCAATTACTATCCTGATTATTTTCTTGATACTAATTTTATAGTTATTTTTGATACATTCTGGGCTCAATTCAGTTATTTGACTCCAGAGGGAGAGTCGAGATATGCACCAATTAATTATCATAATAAACAGTTACTTCCAGAAGGTGCAGGATTAGTAAGCTATGCTCCAACAGATGGAGCTACAATTGTAAAAGAGGGCAATTCATTTGGTATAGTTTGGGAATATTCTGAAAGAGCTATGGATCCCTTCCATGAACCGTTAACATATGAAATAACATATAATTTTGATCCAATCTATTTGCAGTTTACAGAACAGATGTATAATAATCAACAGCAACAACAAGAGCAAGAACAAATAGACAATTTGCTAGATTTGTTAAAAACTTATTTCAAACTGATAGCTTCTCTTGCAATTATAATAAGTCTTATAGCTGCATTGATTGGTTATTTAAGAGCAAAAAGAAAATTTAAGTCACGATTAAATGAAGCACGAAATATGCCAAAAAAGATGCTGAAAGATATCGAGAAAGAGGTAGACCCCGGTAAAAGGATTTCTTCTATGTTCAGCGTTCTTTTCTTGGTATTAATTTTATCTTCAGCACTTCATCAGGGAGATAATTTGACAGAAGCTCAAGATGTATCTTACTTAGTTAATAATAGACAAATTACAATAGAAGATTATTCTGAGCTAGAAGCTTCTGGTGAGAATATATTATACGACACTTCAATCGATTTAGGGAAGGATGGCATTGCGTATGAAACAGTAATAATGGAACTCCCATATGCTATAGATAATTTCAGTATCTGGGTTGATACGACAGAAGTACTTGATTTTAGAGCATATAATAATTTGGGAGCACCAGTATCTTATCAAGAATTTACAGAT
>BPTM01000169.1 GCA_023705945.1 Candidatus Heimdallarchaeota archaeon | reverse complement strand
TAAATTAAATGAAAAAGCAGTTGAAATTTTAGAAGCAGCTGGTTTTGAAGTAAAAGTTGCTTGGGACATTCCTAAGGATGAACTTCCAAAAATTATTGGTGAATATGACGCAATTATTGTTAGATCTGCTACAAAGGTAAGAGGAGATTTATTTGATGAAGCAGTTAATCTCAAAGTAATTGGTAGAGCTGGAGTAGGTCTTGATAACATTGACATGGAAACAGCACTTGCTCGAAATATCAAAGTTGTAAATACTCCTGCAGCTACAACCAATTCTGTGGCTGAATTAGCATTAACAATGATTCTATCTTCAACACGTGATGTAGTTAAAGGTACTTGTGAAATCAAATCTGATCCAAGTAGTTTCAAAACTCTGAAAAAAGAATTATTCTCCCGTGAAATTGACGGAAAAACTCTAGGGCTAATAGGAGCTGGACGGATTGGTACAAGTCTTGCAGTCAAATGCAAAGCTCTAGGCATGAATGCAATTGGATATGATGCTTATGTTGCTGAGAATCCTGTTGTAGAAATGAAACCTACAATGGAGGATGTCCTCAAAGAAGCAGATTATATTAGTCTCCATCTTCCTCTAAATAAAGACACCAAACATATGATTGGAAAAGAAGCTATTTCTAAAATGAAAAATAATGCTGTTTTAATTAACTGTGCTAGAGGTGGAATAGTTGATGAGGTTGCAGCACATGAAGCATTAGAATCTGGGGAACTAGGTTACTACTGTACTGATGTTTTCGAAATTGAACCTCCATCCATTGATAATCCTCTACTTCATCACGAAAACATTATAATCAGCCCTCATATTGGTGCTCAAACAGCAGAAGGCAATATGAGAGCTAGTGTTCAAGCTGCTGAAAGAGTTATTGATGCTTTTAAAGAGCTTTAGAATTTTTATCCAAAGGAATAGTTTATTCCTTTTTTTCTTTCCATTTTATTATGAATAACTATAATCGAAATCAATCTTATTATATCATACAAGAAACATTTAAGATAAGCCTTATTCACAGAAGTAATCATGAAGATTGCTTTAGTAGGTTTAGGGGCTATCGGAGCTATTGTAGCTGCTGATATAGCAAAAAGTGGTCATCCTGTTTATATCCCTTGTAAATATCAAGAAACTTTAGATATTGTGAAGGAGCGAGGAGTTAAAGTTACAGGTGTAAGTGGTGAATATATCGTAAAGGATAATCTCCATCCAGTTTTGGCAATTGAAGATTTACCTACTAACCTTGATCTTGTTTTTCTTGTTACAAAGCTAAATGATGTAGAAGATGCTATGAAACGACTAGAAGACAAGCTGAGTACAAACTACACTATTGTTACAATGACTAATGGTATGATTGAGGAGAAAATATGTCCTAAGATTGGAAGCGACCATTTACTTGGATGTGTTACAAGTTTCGGAGCTACAAAATCTGGACATGCTGAAGCCATTAAAACATCTTCAGGGGAGATGGTGATTGGACGATTAGATGGTCAGAAAAGAAAAGTCGACGATCAAATAACAGAAATGTTGTCAGCAACGGTTCCTACTACTTGGTCAGATAATGTAAGAAACGAAAAATTTTCCAAATTACTTATCAACCTCTCTGTAGCTTCTTTTGGAGTTATAAGTGGTATGACTCTAGGTGAAATGCTTCAAAGGAGAATGACACGAATAGCTTTTCTTACTGTTATGACTGAAGGAGCAAAGATAGCTGATGTCAAAGGAATTGAACTTCAAAAACTAAATAACTTAAATCTTAACTTCTTAGTTCTAACGAAGCAAGAATTACATGGGTTCTCATTCAAGCATTTCCTTAAGCAGACTATTATAAAAATAATCAGAAGAAAATATAAAAATCTGAAATCCTCAAGCCTTCAATCAATTGAACGCGGAAAGAAGACAGAGATAGACTTTCTTAATGGATACATAGTGGTTGAAGGAGAGAAATACGGGGTTGAGACACCTTTGAATAAATATGTTCTAGACAAAATACAAGAAATAGAAGACGGAAAAGAGAAACCATCTCTTAAAGGATTAGAAAATTTAGAAGAGAAAACAAAAGAAATTTGGGGACTTTGAAGCTTTTTCTTTTATATGCATCTATCTACAGCTGAAGAACCCTTTTCATCATATTCTGCTTTCGATACCCAGAGGTTTCTTTCATTGAAAAATTTCAAAGAAGTAAGAATTGACCCCCCAATCCAACTTTTAATTAATCTGTTACTATCAGCTTCAACTTTAATTTCTATATGGTCTGGAATCTTGCTTCTAATATCTGAATAGAATCTTTCCTTGAAACCTCTATATATTGTTCCTCCACCAATTAGAACAATGTTTGATAAAACAACTTTAAGCAAATCTGAATCACATTTCTGAGCAGATTCTATTACCGCTTCAGTTAAATCTCCAGGTTCCCCTGTTACACTCAATGGTTCATTTCGGAAAAGTATTTCAGGAGCTTCATACAAAATTTCATCATATTTTACGAAATTATCGTTGATGATATTTGCAGATCTTATTTGTTTGTCTGTTTTTTGCCAAATCTGTTTTTCTTTCTTAGGATTTTCGGATACATAGCACAATTCTTCAGTAGCATATCTTATGTTTCTATCTATGATATTTCTTTGATTTATAGTTCCTTTAAACTGAGTAATATGTTTGTTAGAATAGTCTTTCATTAATTTAGTAACATCATTTGCACCTGTATTTCGAATACTAATACTATGACTAATTAGATAACCCTCATAGATAGGGAGGATTCTAGTAGCAGAAGCGAGATCGGAAGAGCGTCGTGTAGGGAAAGAGTGTAGATCTCGGTGG
>BPTM01000168.1 GCA_023705945.1 Candidatus Heimdallarchaeota archaeon | reverse complement strand
CTGAATTTGATGCTAGTGTTGTTTTGATGGCAGCAAAATCTGAACCTGGTGATGTGTTTGAAATTAATGACATATTGCACGAACTACAGAAGAGTCTCTCCATTGGAGTTGAAGCTGGAATTAAAAAGCAAAACATGTCAGTGGATCCTGGAATTGGAAGTTGGGAAGCTCGAGATTTTAAACATGATTATTCAATAATTAAGAATCTTAAAGAATTTCGGAAATTAGAGTCTCCTATTTATGTTGGTATAAGCAGAAAAACGTCTATAGGGAAAATTCTTGATAATGCTCCACCAGAAGAACGATTGTTTGGATCGTTAGGAGCCACTATTGTAGCTATTGTAAATGGTGCTCATGTCATTAGAACTCATGATGTCAAACCAACACTTGAAGCTGTTAAAGTTGCTGAGACAATCTTAAACTACTAAGTTATTTTAAAGTAAACACCCCCATCAAATTCAACTGACCATGTTGGTAATTTTAATCTCTCTTTTATTCTTTGAAGAATACACTTTCCATTTTCTTCCACCAAAAGAACAGCACACCCTCCTAACCCAGCACCTGTCAATTTTCCTCCTAATGCCCCCTCTTCTATACCAGTTTTTACAATTTTATCCAGTATTGGTAATGATACTCTAATACCGTCTCGAAGTGCATCTTGTTGAGAAGATAATAGTTTTCCTAATAAGTGGAGATCTGGTTTTACACTCTGAAGTTCTCTTTCAGCAAGCTTAGTGTCTTCTTTAATTGATATAATTGCTTGAATAATGATCAATTCTTCTTTCGAGAGCTCTTTCGCATACTTTCCTATATCATCTCTTTGAATGTTTTCTAACTCTAAATTTGTTAATTTCTCAGTTTTTTGCACAGTGCTCTTTATTTTATAAACTTTAGAACCATGCACTTCATTAGTTAATTTGGGAATGTTACTATTTACAATAATAAGACCAGAATTAGGATTATTTAGGCACTTAAGCTTAGGTGGTTCAGTACATGATAAACTAATAATTGATCCATATGCACTGGAATATTGATCCATTTTGCCACAAGGTATGCTCATTATATCATGTTCTGCATCATAAGCTAACTCTGCTATCTCATCATTTTTCAAATTTAACTCAAGAATTCCTGCAAGATGTGAGATCCATCCTACCAGTAGAGCAGCAGAGCTAGATAGACCACTTGCAACTGGTATGAAACTTTTAATTGTTGCGCTAATCAAGGGTATCTGTATATCTTTGAAGTTTTGTTTAAGAGAAATAATTCCTGCCTCCATAAATGACTTAAATGAATCATTCGGGTTAGATAGTTTCTCAATACTAGGAAAAATTCTGATTGATTTGTTCAGATTCTTACTTGATATTGTAATATATTCTCTTTTAGTCTTCTCAGAAATTATATTCAATCGGAGATTGATTGCAGCAGGAATTACTTTTTGAAGCAAATAGTCTTGATGCTCTCCATATAAACATACTCTCGCTGGTGCTGATGATAGATACACTGATACCAACTTCCTATACTCCTATGTCCTAATAACACTTTCTTGAAAAATTAATTTGTGTTATAGGTCACCAACTGTTTTTCTCTTTTCCGTTGTAACAAAGTATTTAAGGAAAAATCACTGTATAGAGCGTGGGAATAAATAACAAACATACAGAGGCCATTTCCTTCAATTTGGTGTTACAATATGAACTTACTAGAAAAAACATTTAAAATTTCACAATACCTTAAAGATGGAAATTATAGTGTCCAAAATCAAGAGTTTCAACAAGATCCTTGGACAATGGAGTATATCCCTGAATTGTTTGTTTCTTCAGAACAAGTTAACAGCCAGATTGCGCGTTTGATTCAACATTTGACTGGTGGAAATGCCATATGCTCAATTGTTGGAGGACAAAAATCTGGTAAATCATATTTGATGAACATATTACATGATGGTTTGAAAGAAGATTTATGGAAATATACGACATATAACAAAGTACATGTTTTGCTTTTTAATCCTGACAATTTGAAAGAATGTTCTCTAACAAACTACTATATGGCTATTGCAGAACAAGTGCTTTCAAAACATTTTACTTCATATGAAGAAGTGATAGTGGAGTTAAAGAGATATTTAGAAGGTAATAATGTTCTTCTAGTAGTTATGCTCGATAACTTCCAAAGTGACAATCTTTTTTCCATTATAAAAAATACAACAAAACTTCTAAAACCCCTGAAGAATCATTTCTCTTGCGTTGTATCAAATCAAATCTATGAAGTAAAACTTTGCATTGCTGGATTAGAGAAAGGGGGGATGAAACATTTCTCTTACACAATTAGAATTCCTGAAGTTCTTTCACTAGAAGAAACTAAGTCATTGATTCAGAAACGCATATCATACGCTTTGAATCAAGCTATTGTGAATGCAACTGATTTTTTCTCTGAAAGAGCAATAGAAGCCGCATGGATAGAATCTCAAGGAAAGCCTTGGCAGTTAATCTCATTATTAGAAGATTCTTATACTTATTCCAAAAATCAAGAATCAAAAATTGTTTCCCATGATGATGTGCTTACTGTAGCTAAACTATTTGATAGGTCAACAAATCAAGCAGGAGTTGAAGATCACGATACTTTTGCTATTCGACAAGCTTTAAACAATTTCCCATACCGTGAAAGACAAGTTTGTCAGTATCTTATGCAAAAAGATGCAAGTGCTAAAGAAATAACAATTTATCTATATGGTGAGCTTCCTTCTAGCGAGTACAGGAGCAAATATATGGGAACTAAAAGTTTCTTAAAAAGGCTTAAAGATAAAAATGTAGTAGTAGTTAAAAAACAGACTGGGAGATCTTTGATATTCGGTTTAAATCCAAAGATGAAGGCTATGTTTTCCCAAGGAAGCGATGAAAGAGATCCAACTCTGACAATTGAAAGTAAAATGGAAACTTAAAAAAGAAGAAAAAGGGAGAAGAATTATTTTTTAACTATTAATTTGATTATTGTTATAATCTTAAAAATCAAATATGCAGCTAATAGATTTATTAGCAGAAGACTGGTGAATTCTGTAAATATTGGGAACCAAGTTGCTGAGTGTAAATAGAAATTACCTTCATCAAAAAGAATCTGGACAGGATAACTATATAAGCATATTATTAGAAATGGGACAAGATTTAGAATAAAGAATGGTCCTTCAAAGTTAAATCGCATATTACCTGAAGTCCCCTCAGCTCTTTGATAAATGATAAAAGCTAAACCTATGCCAATTCCAAATCCTACTATAGGTAATATGTATAACCCATTCAGAACTCTTATAACCATGAAACTACCTCTTGGGACTTTAGAAAACATCTCGTCGAGAAATTGAGTATTTGTTTCTCCAAAGATTGAAACAGCAGTTTTGTAATCAATTATGTTATTTGATAGAACTATAAATGCAAGAGCTCCTGTAATGCTCAAGAATATTATAATTTGACCAATGATTTCAAATTTCTTACCATCAATTTGCTTTGTAACAACTTTCCTAGAAATTATGATAAATACAAACATGAATATCAATGAAAAAGCTGCTAATATAGCATCAAAAACTGGAAAACCACTAATTAAACTTCCATATGCAATACCTACTGAATTAACGTGAAAAAAGATTTGAGCTTCCTGATATAGAGTTAAGAACATACTTACTCCTGATCCAATAAGCCCTTGAAGGCCGAAAACTATTCCTATTAATAGTAACCCAGTTCTCCCAGTCATCTCCTTTGTTGCAAAGAATCCTGCGAAAAACGCTGTTACAATAAATATGAAGAAAATTGCAGCTAATCCTAATTCAACTGTTTCATATGGGTTGAAGAATGATAATACTGCTGCTGTACCTATAAGAACAGAAGCAACGACATTCTTTGCCATAGCACATGAAACAAAAATGGCTGCCAGAGTGAAAGTTATTGTAATTGGGGTAATCCAGTCCCACAAAGCTTCCACTTGTAGAATTCCCCGCCATGGAAGAAGAAATTCAGTTACAGCTACCAAACCCACTCCAAAAACTGTTGAAAGTAAAGCTCTAAGTGAGAAAAACTGTCCTAGATGAAAGTATTTTACGTTTGTCATATACATCGTACTCTCTAATATAATTTACACTAATATTATGAATATTAAGTCTTATGGAAAAAAAAAGCTTTTGGCTGTATCCAATCGGATACAGTTATCGAGGTTTAATTGAAATCATCGTACATCCAATGTATGTAATTAAACCAGATCCCGCTGCAATCATTATTGTCGCAATACTACTAATTACAGGTTGAAGGGCTGCAAGATCTTTTTGCCAAACAGCTAAGTAGACTGTAAAAATAATCAGAGCTGCAATCATTAAACCTGTGAAAACTAGGTATGCGTTCTTTTCTTCAGTTTTGAAGACTCTTGAAACTGATCCTAGTGAAAAACCACCTAATGCTCCTATTACTAAATAAAGTAAAAACCACCAGAACTGTGTTGTTAATTCAACAACGGTGATTGTAACACCAGCGATTCCTATGGCAACTAATACTCCACCAATGAATGATATGGGTCTAGCACTCATTAAATCATCTCCAATATTTTATCTCCAAGTTTATTATATTAATATTTCTAAATCATTTGCAAATACGAATTTACTTTATTAGTTGCATATCATACTTAAAAGTAGAAGGAACTGCTACTATATAGAGAAATCTTTGATAATTGTTCCATCATTCATTATAAGCTGTCTTTGAGCTAAAATTGCTTGTTCGTTGTCGTGAGTAACATAAACTAGTGTTTTATTATTTTTTTTGCTTAAATCTATCAAAAGTTTAAGGATTCGTTCACCTGTACTTGAATCAAGATTCCCTGTCGGTTCATCCGCTAGTATTATCTCTGGATCATTAGCAAGAGCTCGTGCAATTGAAACTCTTTGTTGTTCTCCTCCACTCAGTTGGTCAGGTTTATGATTTCTCCGTTCCAGCAACCCTACAGCGCTAAGTAACTCTTCTACTCTTTTTTTTCGCTCTTCCTTAGGCTTTTTTGATAGAATCAATGGCATTTCTATATTCTTTTCTGCATTTATTTCTTCTAACAAATTAAAATTTTGAAAGACATATCCAATTGTTTCTCTTCGCACAAAACTTAATTCCCTATCACCTAATTTACTAAGTTCTTGACCATCTATAGTAATGGTTCCTGAATCAATGTAATCTAGAGCTCCAATTAAGTTGAGTAGTGTGGTTTTGCCTGATCCTGAAGGACCTACTATCGATACTATCTCTCCTCTGTTTATTGATACTGTAACGTTATCTAATGCTTTGACCAGCACTTCACCTAGAGAATATTTCTTCGAAACTTTTATGATATTTATGAAGTTCTTTTTTGTTTTTCTCTTAGTTTTCCTTATAGTATTAGTAGATTTTTGAGGCATTCTTTTCTACACTCTCAGAATCTTATTTGTAGTTGTCGGTTGTTGAAAACCTCTTTCGCATGATTTTCATTTCTTTTATCCAAGCCTCTTCTAGGTTGATATCGTGATGTATACATAATTGTAAAAAAAGGGTGAAGACTTGAGCAAATTCTCTAGATAATTCTTGACTATCGGGTTTTTGGTGACCTTGTTCCTCATTTTTATATCCTGAAGCGAATATCAGATGTTTTCCTATCTCTCCCAGTTCTTCTACTAGATGAATGAAAACATCGTTGGGTGAAAATTCTAACCAATTGAGTTCTTCTAAAAATATTTTCAAGGTGCTAATTATCTCATCTAATTCCATTAATCATCACGTTTTTATGTAGAATAAGTTTTGAGCGTCCTTTTCGTAACGCGGGTTTTGCAAATGGGGCACTCTTCTTTTATTTTAAGCCACTGTAACATATGCTCTTTGTGGGCTACGTTGCTACATGTTGGGCATTCCATAACATTTTCCCCATGTTTGATTAATCCTTGACATATTGAGCACTTAGTAGGAAGCTCCTTACAATTTTTACATGGTTCATTTGCAGATTCAATAACATGCCCACATTTCAAACAGTGTGTCTTTTTAGATGGGAGTATTATTCTCGTAAGTCTTTCAAAAGTTGATTGTGTTAGAGAACCTTGATAATAACCATGAGCAATAAGTTGACTTGTCATTTTGAAAATATCGATTTCTGGTAGATTCAACTGTCCAGCAATTGTTACTAGTCGAATTTTCCTTCTTCTGGATTTTTCTATCTCATTAACAACTCTAATATAAACCTCTCCAAGATCTTTCAACTCTCTACTAGGTAAGATATTCTGGAAAGACTCAACATTTACAGTGCTTCCTCTGAGTTCAATATTTAACAATCCAGAACCCACTAATTCAAAAATTATATTAGTTGCAGCTACTGCGGATTTTTCCCAAATTTTCTGTATGGATTTCAAAGATGTTTTAGGGTTAGAAATAATATATCCATATATTTCTTGATAGTGGATAGGAAGGTCATCTAATTGAACAAGTGGGGGAAATATTGGAATTTCTTCTGGAACGAGTTTATTGCCTTCTATTGAACCTTTAATTAACCCCTTTCCATAGAAACCATATAATCTCTCTTTTGCATGGTGCTTGTCAATACCTAGTGCAAGTGAAATGTCTTTAGTGGTAATATAAGCTTTAGAAACAATCATCCCTAAAACTATTCTTTCCCATCTTTCTAGTGTTCCTTCTTGAGCTCTACTATATCTCCTGATACCTTCTATAATCAGAGTGTTTCCACTTAATGAACATTTTACAAAGCCTTCTAAAAGTAGGTTAATGACTCCTTCTAATATCTCTCCATCAGTTCTATTCATTAGACCACTAAGTCTACGTAAAGAAATTTTCTTTTGTGTTGAAAGAAGACCAAACAGTGCTTCATAGCTGAAGAATGACAAGGTTGCCATTTCTTCTATAGTTCTTGTTGGACTGAATTCAGGTATAGTGACTGGAACAATATAATTTGTTCCTGAAAATACAAATTGGAAGGATCCTCTTGCAGTTAGAGTTGCTAACATTCTTAGAACCTCGTTTCTTTCTTTTCCTATGAACCTACCAATCTCTTGAGGAGAAGCTTTTTTGGTTAATATAAGGTAACCTACAACTTCTTTTTCCATTCCTTGTAAATTTGATAAGGGTATGATTTTTGGTTCGATAATATATCTTGTAACATTGATGAATAATGAACCAGTTCCAAGTTTTTTCTTTTTGAATTCTAATTTTGCTTCCAGTTTCTTTAACAGAAAAAGCCTTGATATTTTTTCTATGATTTCCTCTTTAGGAAATTCAGTAATTTTTGAAATTGCTGCAATGTCTGCTTTTCTCAGCATCATGGCGATTCCAACTATAAATGTGTCATCTTTTGTAAGCTTAATTTTCTCGTCTGGTACCCAAATCCATTGTACAAGAATATTTTCGTGTTTTATTGAACCTATAAATAGACCCCGACTTGTCAGGAAAAATAAATGATCAATAAGTTCTTTCTTTGATATACCTGCTATTTCTGAAAGATTCGACATGTTCACTTTTGCTGATTGAGATAAAAATCCAAGGATTATCTTTCTTAATGGTGTAACTCGTGAAGAATTTATTCTGGGATACTTGTATATTGTTGCTAAAGAAAATATGTTTTTTCTATATGACCCTCTCACTACAAGGGCCTGTACAATTAACTGAATATAATCCTTAATTGATTCAACTGGAATTTCATAATCAGTTGAAAACTCTATTAAATTAATCTCTCGCTTCAAATATAATTGAGTTAAAATTTGTGCTCTAATACGTTTTGAAACGTTAACTTCTGGAAGATCTAAATCACTAAAATTAATCTCATAGACATCATCTCTCTCAAAAGCCAGTTTTACCATCTCGAAAAGGTTAGATAAAATTAGTCAAACATGATTTATTAAAGTTCCCTTATTAAGAATGGACTAGTAGTTAAAACAGTAAAAGAAGAGAAAGGTTGTTTAAGCTCTCTCTAAATACTTTAGATATTCCCATTCCCATTCTGCTTCTTTGCTTGTGGATTTAGCTTCAGAATGTTCTTTACATTCTTTTCTCTTCACTTCTAAGAAAATGTCCGTGATTTCCTTCCCTAGAGCTTCAGAAACTAGAGTGCTACTTTCCAAATGATTCAAAGCCTCACTTAAACTTGAGGGAAGTTGTGTAATTCCCATTTCCTTTCTTTCTTGAGCTGTTAGTTTTTCTATATTTTTGACAGTAGGTTGAATCGGTTCAATTTTCTTCTTAATACCATCTAAACCAGCAACTAAAAGTAACGCAGAAGCAAGATAGATGTTTGTAGCACCATCTGCTGCACGAAATTCAAGTCTTGCCTTCTTTTCATATCCTGGAACCCGGATTAATGCTGTACGATTAGCTATTCCCCACGATTTGAATACTGGTGCTTCATGCCCGGGTACTAATCTTTTATACGAGTTTGTAGTTGGATTGAATATAGCTGTCATTGCATCTACATTTTCTAAGATACCACCAACAAAATATCTTAAATTATCACTAATTCCTTTTTCTTCATCTGAAAAAATATTTACTCCATTCTGAGTAAGAACATGATGTATATGTAATCCATTGCCAGCCAAATCCTCAAAAGGTTTAGGCATGAAAGTAGCAATTACTTCATCAAAAAGCGCGTTTGCTTTGATGATTAACTTTGCAGTTTGGGTATTATCAGCTTGTTTCAAAGCATCTAGGACACCAAATTCTATCTCTTGTTGAGCATGTCCACATTCGTGATGAATAGTCTTAACGGGTATTCCCATCTCTAACATATCATTTGCCATATCTCGTCTTAAGTTACCTAAAATATCAAATGGCAAAGTGTCCATGTATTCCCCATCTTCAACAGGATCTAATTCTTCATCAAGAAAATACCACTCTAACTCAGGTCTGGTTTTGAATTCAAATCCTAGATTATTGGCATGACCTATCACCTTTTTCAATATACTCCTTGGATCTGTAGGATGAGGGGTTCCATCATTTTTTTGAATATCACAAATGAATCTAGCAATTCTTGGTTCCCATGGAATTATTGACACAGTTTCCAAATCAGGGATAACTTTCATATCGCTTTGTTCAGTTTGTAAGAAACCTAATGAAGATCCATCTACACCACTTCCTTCCTGCATCTCTTCCCAGATGTTTGCTGGAAATTCTACTGATTTTAGTTCTCCAAAAATTGTAGTAAACTGAAATTGTATGAACTCAATTTTGTTTTCTGTAAAGAACTTGTTCAAATCACTCATTTCATTTATCACGCTTTCTAACTCTATGTCAAACATCATTTGAATTCTATTTATATAGTTTTGTCAAGGGTGAAACCATTTTGTAGAATCATCTATTTCGATTCGACAATTATTTAAGGTTGTAACAATTGAACAACAAGAAAAGAATGACAATACCTAGTAGATTCTGGATGACTAAGGGAATAGGTGAATCTGATGTATCAGAGCTTTCAGCATTCGACGAATCTTTAATGAATGCAGGAATAGGTTATCAGAACCATGTTTTGGTTTCGTCCATACCACCATCTATTGAAATACAACCAAAAATTGTTGCTCAGCATGGCTTAACACATGTTCCTGTAGGAAACGAATGGAAACTTATACCTTCAAGCGCGATATTATATGTTGTTAAGGCAATAAAAACTGGTAAAAAAGGCAATGATATTGCAACATGTATTTCTTTAGCCAAAGTAGCAGTAAACACAAATGATGCGAATCTTAAATGTGTTCTAGCTTATGAGTCTAAAGGGTCAAATCTGGAAAAAGTAGAGAAAATAGCATTATCTGGATTAAAAGAGATGGTAGAAAGAAGACAAGCAATTCTCGATGAAAGTTGGGGAAATTCTGGATATAAACACATTTCCTCCTCTTTAGAAATAACGAAAGAATATGGATGTTCAGTATCTTTTGTTGTCATGGATCCTTTTACTTTCAAACATGAAACTTACACTTTATGAAAGAAGGTACGAGACAAAAAGCATAAAAACACTATATTTTACACCTACCAAGCAGAGTTAAAGTGGAAGATATGAATAATAACAAAGTTAACACATTGCTAATCTTAACAATTTTGTTCGCCTCAATGACTTTAGGTTTTAGTACAAATTATAATGTCTTTGCTGCAAACACCGCAGAACCTACATTAGAGCGTATTATGCTTGATGAAGAAGAAATAGATTATTACAGTTTTGAAAATAATACAGTAGTCACCGTTGAATACTCAGTAGAACGAAACATTGGAGTAGATGGAGTTATTATAGTTGGTTTTGGTTCTGAACTGGATCTGGATCCCTTTAATAGTATTAACTTAACTTATTCATACTCTCTACAGGATAGGACATACTATATTGGTGATATTGAACTTTTTGAAAACAGTTATTTCAAAGGTTATGGATGGATAGGCGATATCACAAATGGAACTTATGAAGAAGTTGAAGAATTCAATCATCTTGGTCCATGGCACTATCTGTTTGTAAATGAGGATGGTGTCCCCCCAGAATTTCATGGGATTGTAAATGCAACATCAACTGGAGGTTTTCGAACCTACTATTCTCCAGCAAACCAAACTAATCACACTATAGTGATTTCCTATAGAGTTTATGGAGGAACAGAGGATGATAATGTGACTCTTGTCTATTCTGTTTATCGAGATAAACTTTACAACGCTTCACTCAATGTTTTTGATAACACTGTAGTGTTTAAGAATATGACTTATGCAGATATCTCAACAGAAACTTATGTTGTTTTCAACACATCAATTGAATTCACTGATAGAACACTTTACTTTTCAGCAAACAATTCCTACGGTTGGGACACATGGGATGATGGACTTGTTAAAAGCGACTTGAATATTTACGCAATTAACAATGGTAGATCGGAAGAGTGTCGTGTAGGGAAAGAGTGTAGATCTCGGT
>BPTM01000167.1 GCA_023705945.1 Candidatus Heimdallarchaeota archaeon | reverse complement strand
GATTTAGGGATGATCAACCTTGCCACCTTTGTGGATAACCTCGGTGGGCAACCGATTGTTATCAAAGATGCAGGGAAAGGAATAAAATCCATAACACAATATTATTTGAAAAGACAGAAACAATTACAGATACAATATGCTCAACAGCAAAGACAACAACTAAAAGGAAAAAGCAAGCTCAGATATGGCCATACTTACTACAAACTTCGAGAAAAGTGGAGGAGGAAACTGAAAGATGCTATCCACAAGCTCACTTGCTATTTACTTGACTTGTGGGTGGAAAGAGGGTTACACGAGGTCATCATCGGCTACAATGAGAAGTGGAAACAAGGGGTGCAATTCTGGAAGAAGATCACCCAGATGTTTGTCACTATACCCTTTCTACGTATCATCAACATCTTAAAGTATAAAGGAGCAGAACGAGGGATAAAGGTAGAGATGATTCCCGAAAAATATACTTCCAAGTGTAGTTTCCTAGATAATGAATTCCCCCAAGCCAGGAAAAAGTATGCTGGTCGTAGAGTGACTCGAGGGTTGTTTAGATCCGCTCAAGGGCATCTCATTAACGCTGATGTCAATGCTGCATACAATATTTTACTCAAAAGCGATCCGAAAGCCTTGCCTAAACGCAGGGTGAACGGGGTAGGAGGATACGTGATGTATCCACTCAGAGTTAGTATAGAACTGTTATAGTTGTATATGTTGACCTCTAATAAAGACACTCAACTAAAGTTGTCTTTATCTGACAACAAGACAAAAACTCATCATTTAATACTTTGCAAGAGAAAAAAAAGGAAAAACATGCAAGTTGCACTTGCAAGCATTTTAATTATTTATTTTGCTATTTTCATGGATTTGTCAAAGCCGAACCAATCTACAAATATTCTGTAGAGAGGATAGTTTATACTCCCAATTAAGGCATCTAAACCTAATTGTTTTGATCCGTAACCTAGAAGAATAATGAAACCTAAAACTGGCATAATCCAGTTAATTGATAATGTTGAAGCACCTAACCATCCTGCTGCAAAAAAGAAATTCAGATTCATGAATATGCTAACAATAGCAGCGAAATTAACGAAGAGGCCAAGTATTAAAGTTATACCGACGATTAACTCACCCAACATAACTAAATAACCGAACAAAGTGGCGTTGGGGAGGAAAGCGTTATTGATTAGGTTCACATACCAGCCATTAGGATTTGCTGAAGCAAAAAACCCTAATGTACCGGCCATTCCTTCAGGAAAGGTTGTAGGATCAGTTTGGAGGACCTTTCCAAGTCCAGCCATAAACCATTCAACACCTAGTATTAATCTAATTACAACTAACCAGGCTGAAAAATCCTTTTTATTCCATAAATTAGTAAAAAAACTGAGACCCATAATAATTTCCTATGTAATTTGAAAGGGTCTACCTATATAAAATCTCGATTTGGATAAAAATTCGAGAAGTAGTATGATTTATAATTGTCCAAACAAATGCTAGGCTATGTCAGATTATAAGATTGAAAAATATAAAGAAGAATATATTGAAGATCAAGCTAAAATTGGTACAGAAGCATCAAAAGATTGGAATTATTTCGGTCAAACAGATGTAGAAGGATTGAAACAGGCCTATTCCCAAGAAACATTTGATCCAGATACAAGACTTTATTGCTTCAAAGAAGACAAGATGGTGAGTTTTGTAACTTCACAAATTCTTCCAGTGGGGGAAGATGGAATAAAAGCTGCAAGTATAAGGTTTCCATTAAGTTTACCAGGTCACAATGAAGCCTTTGATTTACTTTTTAATGAGATAGTTAAGGTTCTCAAAGAAAAAGAAGTACAAGTTATTCGAGCGAATATTACTGATACTTGGGGAGATTTCCCTCAGAAAGCCACAGAATATGGCTTTGAAAAAACAACCACCACAGGTAAAATCTTGGAAATTTCTGTAGATAAACTAGAAACAGTTGAAGGGCATCAAGAAGTAAAGCCCTATAACAAAGAGACTGATCTTGAAGAATTGAAGGAGATTTTTGTTCGAGATCTAAAAATGACAGAAGAACAAGCAGTACAAAATTTCGAGCTAATAGACACGCATGAAGGTGTTATTGCTCATCTAGTTCTAAGAGATGAAGGAAAGATTGTTGCTCGTACATATATGGCTAATACACAAGAAGAAGATAGAAAACAACTAGGCTATATCTACTCAACAGATCAAAAATACCAGAAGATACTGTTATCCAAAGTAGCTGAGATTTGTAAAGAAAAAAATGCAACAAGACTCCAAGTAGCATTATTTGGAAACCTTTTACCAACTCTAGAAATATATCAACAACTTGGTTTTGAACTAAAAGCAACCTCTGAAAGTTTTGAGAAAAAATTGTAGTTGATATTTAACTTACTTTTCTTTTTCCATTTTTTTTCCTTAAAACTTTTAACTCTAGAAGTAATTTCAAAGATATGGGTAAGTTCAAAATTATACTAATTATTGTTATAGTTCTTTCTGTAGGCTTTGGTGGAGTATATCTTTACATTCAATGGGATAATTTATTCTTTGATAATAATGATCTTTACGAGGATGTTGAACTTGATTACATGAATGTTGTTTATGAAAATCGATCTTATATCTATGCCTTTAATGAGGGTTACAGTTCCTCAATAAGCTGCCCTTGGGGTTTTATTCATGAAGGAATAGATTATTTTCTAATAAATAACTCCAAAGTTCTTGCAGCTGCTCCAGGACAAGTTGAAGATATAGAATGGAGAGACAATGGAGAAGGAACCGAAAATAGATTTTATGCAAGGATATGGATTAGGTTCAACAAAGACATTCAAATTGGGTATAATTTTGAACCTTGGACACAGAATGAAGAAGATAAGAATCAACAACTATCAATGTTTAGTGTTCAAGTGGGAGATTGGGTTGAAATTGGACAAGAAATTGCTAGATTCTTATACGTGGGAGAAGGAGCTCATATTCATTTTGATGTCATAGAGAATAATGAAAGAAGCTGCGTTGAGAAATATTTCTCTGAAGAAGGTTATGATGAGATCATGGAAATGATCCATAGTTTTCATCCAACTTGGGAATTGTGCTATCCGTAATTCATTTTACAATAATCTTCTTCTTTTTTCAAACCTTATCAGGAGACACACTGCAACTGGAAATGTAACGGGCGTAGAAAAAAGTATCACAATTCCTATATTTCTTGCAATGTAAAGTAATTGTGTGCCCATATGTTTAGGAAAGAGAAATTTGACATAAACCCAATTATCAATAATTCTTTGATTCTCCCAATACCATTTGTAACTTGTAGCATTCCCTATATTACTTATATAACAAGATGTGCTAACCCATCTATCTCTGTAATAGGTCTCTGACGAGTTTAAATCGACAATCTCAGGGTCCACGTCTTCTTGACCCATCATTTCATTAAATGTATAATATTCAAAAGGTTGTAAACCTTCAATTATAAATTCAACACTTTCATTGATATTTCCATTCCACCCACTAGCTGTGTACAAATCATAATAAAGTAAAACTTCAGCATCTTCAGTTGATTTCTCTCTCGGAAAAATTGAATCAATTTTATAACGTAGTTGTGTTGAAGAATTTTCTGGGAATACTATATCCTCCACAACTAAGAAGATTCTTTCAGTTGTATAAACTTGAGTCGGTATTAGGGGAAACAAATAGGTAGAGATATTGTATAATTCATGATATTCCCATAGATAGGTGCCTCTGTCCAATATATTTGAGATTTCAGTTTCATTTATCGAGATAGTTAAATTTAGAGTATTTATTGAAAGAGTTAAATTGACGCCATATCGCCAGAAACTATAATCAAATGGAGCACAAATTGCTAAACTTAAGCTGTTATCGGGATTCAGAATTGTATAGTTACCATCAAAGCTATAGTAAATATCTGAATAAGTACCTTCTTCAATCCACAAGTTAATTTTTACTTGAGCATCTACCAAGCTCAGATTATGGTCGCCATAAAATAGAAATTGTCCTATCCCTGGATCAATAGGGTTAACATTTGGGATATCAAATGGATTGAAAGGTCCAGGATCAGCTGTGGGCGCTTTTATATCTCCAAATACGAGCAAAAGTAAAATCATTAAAATCGCTACAAAGAATTTCTTCCGTTTCCTAGCGATTAATGATTTCATCAACCTAATTATTCGTTTTGTACATAATAAAGCTTTTCACGAAATTGCAGTCTCCACACAGATATTGTTTTAAGCTCGTTAAGGAAGATTTATAAATGTCCCATACTATAGGTGATATAGTATTGGTGGAAAAGTATAGCACGAATACTAAAAAAGAACAATGTAATGGTGGAAAAGTTTGTTCAGAAACATAAAAACAATGAGACCTGAAGCGATGATCGGAACAGAACGGTACCGAGCATATATTGAGAGTTTTGAATCGGAATTACTTCGAGGGATATCAACCTTATCGACTTTGTCGATCATAAGCAAACACCCAGAAGAAGGAATTTATGGTTATCAGCTTCTCAAAGAGCTTCAAGAGGAAACACAAAAAATGTTAGTGATCGAAGAAGGCACTCTATACCCAATATTAAGAAAACTTGAAAGAGATGGAATTTTAACATCTGAAAAAAAGCATTCAGGTGGACGTCCTCGAAAGTACTATAAACTAACAGAGGAAGGAGTAAAACTTAACGATCATATGGCAGGCTTCTTTTCAAAATTATTAGAAGCAATTGCTTCTTTAATAGAGATAGAAGTAAAATTGCCGGAGAAACACTTCATCTATTGTCCCAATTGTGCAAATAAAATCGATGTTACTGATGAAGAGTACAGATTTTGCAACATATGTGGATTAAATATTGAAGGATTGACAAAGTGAGGTTATGAAAATGAGTTATAAAGGAACAAGAAACTCTAGTGAAGGAGTTCAAAGAGCAGGTAGTTAGAAAACTACCCATATGGATTAAGACAAAATCAATAGAACAAAAAGATGTTCTTGATGAATTAGAGAGTCATATCTGGGATAAATCAGAAGAATTGGCTCAAGGTGGAACTATTACATCTTTGCATGTAAGAGAAGCTATCGCACTGATGGGATCTCCTAGAGAAATAGCCAAAGAGTATAGGAGAAGAGGAACACCAAAGATTTACATTACAAAGGAATTATTTCCATGGTATTATAAATCAGTTATAATTATCACTTCAGTGATCATCTTTGGAAATTTGCTTACTATGGCGTTCTCATTTGGTGGCGAAAATACTGCATGGCAGGTTGTTGGAGAGTTCTTTGCGGGTACAGCATCAGGGATAGTATTTGGTTTTGCAATCGTTACAATATTATTTGTTCAGCTTTCAATGAATGGATTCCTACCTGAAGATTTGAAGAAGATGACAGCTCAGAAGGGAACACTAGGCATAACAGTTGAAAAACCAGAAGTGGATCTAGCTAAAGTTGAGAGAAAAGCTGAGAAGAAAGCAAAAAAGAAAGGAATACTTGAAAGTCAAGGGAGTTACATTTTTATGGGAGTACTTGCCATAACAGGTGGATTCTTCTTACTTCTGTATCCAATTGCAACCCTTCCAGCTATAGTAGATTACGTAGCTGATCCTGAGGCATTTGTCGAATGGTTAAGACTAATAGGCGCACTTATTCTAGCACAAGGTGTCGTCAGGTTTGGTCAAGCTTTAGCAGGTAATAATCTACGATGGCATCAAGTTATGATGGTTCTCCATATTGCAGCAAGCTGTCTGTTCATACCATTAATACTACAGCTACAATACAACCCAGATATTATTATAACAACTCTAGAAGGAATATTTAGTGGTGCAGACATACAATTGTATGTAACCATAGGATCTTGGATAGTTGCAATTGGACACCTATTTGGTGCAATTGGTGAGTTAATAAAACTCATTCAACTTGAGGTAAAAGGTTTTTCACAAAAGGGTTAGTTTTCTTTCTCTCTTTTTTTTCTTTTAATGCTTGCTACACTAATACACAAACTTTATTCTTTGTCCATTTTTGAAACTGTAGAGAGTTCCTATTTCAAATTCTTTCCAGTCAAATTCATCAGAGAAAGGTTCAGTTGCTATTATGCTTATAGGAGTTTGAATATCTCGTGTTTTTAGTATTATTTTTAACTGATCATTCTCGCCCACAATCTCATCCTCAAAGGGTGGTCGAATAGTTGTATAAAACATTGACTTGTATCCAGAATAGAAAGCATGAAGCACCTCACCATTGGATATAAGGAAGTTCAATCCACCTTGCGTAGAGAGTTCCTTGGCTGTCTTTAGAACGGTTCCAGCAAGATCCTTATCACTTGGAAGTCTGCCATACTTTCTTAGTTCTTCCAAGATAACACAAAAAGCTGTTTCAGAATCAGTATCACCTATTGGTTTGAAATATTCCATTGAATTGACTATATGACGATATAATCTAAGATGCCCATGGTGAGCAAAGAACCATCTTGAATCAAAAAGATCTTTGTCAAAAGGATGAGTGTTATCATACGTTACTTTGCCAAGTGTTGCATAACGAATGTGCGACATAAATGTCTTACAGATGAATTCGTGAGAACTCATAGTTTTCACACCCAATCTGAGGATTTTTTCCATATCTAAAGATTCTTTGAAGGATTGCCATTCAGTTCCAGAAAAAAAAGCATAACCCCAGCCATCTGGAGCTTTTTCTTCAAAACTTGAAGCCATTCGGAAGGAGAAAGAAACATTAATTTCTTCTTCAGTGTTTATTCCTAGTAGTTGTGTCATAATCTTTACTCATATTAAATATACGTAGCAGTTTTAATAAACCATTTGATTCGTAAATCCCTTTTGCATCTTTCCACGAATTTTTTGTTTGTATATTCTTTCATGATGAAACAAATTTTAAAAACAACTTATTTTAGCTCCAACTATATTCGACCTGTACAAAAAATTTAGTGATTATTATGGCAAAACAATTTCTAACAAAGGAATGGATCGATGAATACAAGGAGGTACTCAACAACTCCCCAGCTTATAAAGAAGCAGCAAAAACATGGGAAGGCGATTTCCTATTTGTAATTAAACCTGATGGCCCATTAGATAAAGAAGTAACATATTATATAGATCTCTGGCATGGAGATTGTCGAGGAGTAAGTCTTGTAGAAGATGACAAACCAGCACCAAAAACAGAATTTCAGTATATAGGAAAATACTCTGAATGGTTGAAGGTTATAAGAGGAGAGCTTGATCCAATTAAAGGAATTCTTACCAGAAAATTCAAACTAGTTGGTGATAAAGGAAAAGTAATGCGTGCAACAAAAGCAGCAAAGGAATTAGTTAACTCTGCTCAGAAAGTTGATACTGTATTTTTATAGAACCATTTTCACACTATTTCTGGAAGATAACAATGTGGTTTTATTCTGCTCCGCGACTGATAGTTTTTGGGGAAGATTCTTTAGACGAACTAGAACAAGTAGAGGGGAAAAGTGCTCTAATTGTCACTGATAAAGTTCTTCTAGAGCTAGGAATTCCTCAACAAGCAATTAAGAAGCTGGAAGAAAATGGGTTTAAGATAACTGTTTTTGATGAAGCATCTTACGAACCAACTATACCTTTAGCCAAGGAGGGTGCAGTTATTGCAGCAAGAGAAGAAGTTGACTGGATTGTTGCAATAGGAGGAGGTTCAGTTATTGATTGTGCCAAGTCTATCTGGGTGTTTTATGAAAACCCAGACATAAGTATTGATAGTGTTTTTCCTGAAGACCCTCTTCCTTTAAGAAATAAAGCTAGATTTATCGCAATACCTACAACAAGTGGAACTGGGTCTGATGCCAATTGGGCTATTGTAATCACAGATCCAGAGACGAAACAAAAACTAAGTGTAGGACACCGTGATTTAATTCCTGACATTGACATTGTTGATCCAAATTTAACACTCCTTCTACCTCCAAAGCTTACTGCATCAACGGGTTTAGACGTTCTTGCACACGCTATTGAGGCATATACAATAGAATGGAAAAATGATTTTGCAGATGCCATGGCTATGCAAGCAATAAAACTAGTTTTCGAGTATCTACCAAAAGTAGTTAGTGATGGTCAAAATATCGAAAATAGAGAGAAAATGCATAACGCTGCTACAATGGCCGGAATTGCAATTGGAAACAGTCAAATTGGAGGGGCACACGCACTTGCACATTCTGCAGGAGCTTTGTTTAATATACCTCATGGGGAAATGATAGCTATAGCTTTACCCCATATGATGAGATATTGCGCTGAAGAAGAAAATACTGCTAAACATTATGCTGAAATTGCTCATGCAATTGGTGCTCAATTCACAACCAATCAAGAAGGTGCAGAAGAATTAATTAAAAGAGTTGAGGAATTAATCTCTTCAATTGGTTTGAAGACCAACCTTAGAAAATTTGGAATTACAGAAAACGTTTTGGAAGAAAATTTACAACTTCTTAGTGATTTTGCTTTAAACGATACTGGGTCTCTGGTGAATCCTCGAGAGATATCTGATGAAGCTTTAAAGGAACTTTTCTATGCTATGCTTGGGGAACTTGAAGGAGGATATCGAGAAATAATTCTACGAGTAAACCTTACCACTAGAGAGATTTCAAGTGAAACTCTTGATCTTGAAGGAGCTAAGCTATTTGTTGGAGGTAGCGGATTAGGAGCATTTTATTATCACAAAATAACTAAAAACAAAATAATAGCTCCTCTTTCTCCTGAGAATCCATTGATTTTCATGACAGGACCAATGACTGGTTTACCAACCTCATGTTCTGGTCGATTCTCGATTTGTTCTCGTTCACCTCTTACGGGTTTTTGGGGTGAATCAAATTCTGGAGGATTCTTTGGACCAGAGCTTAAATTTGCGGGTTACGATGGAATAATCATACAGGGAGCTTCAGAGAATCCTGTTTATCTGCTTATAGAAGATAATAAAATAGAAATTGTTGATGCAAGAAAATATTGGGGAATGGGTGTATTCAATTGTCAAAAACAACTTCTTGAAGATCTAAACAATGAATCTTACAAAATCGCATGCATAGGACAAGCAGGGGAGAACTTAGTTAGATATGCATCAATCATGAATGACGATGCTAGAGCTGCAGGAAGAACAGGACTAGGAGCAGTTATGGGATCAAAGAATTTGAAAGCTATAGCTGTTAAAGGATCAAATAAAGCCTTCAAACTTCCAGACGAATTTAAGATTAAATCACAAGAAGCATATGATTTCATCAAAGAAGACTTTTCTGTTGAAATGAGCAGAGAACTGGGAACTTCTGGTTTTATAGATGTAGCTGTTGATATGTATGGGGACATGCCCATCCGTAATTGGTCAGAAAGTAGCTTTGAAGGAACTTTCAACATTTCAGGTGCAACCATGGCTGAAACTATTCTTGTTGGAAGAAAGGCGTGTTATAGATGCCCTATAGGTTGTGGTCGCGTAGTTGAAATTCCTGAAGGAAAATATAAATTAGAGAAAACAAAAGGACCTGAATATGAAACTCTTGGAGCATTCGGAACAAATCTCAAAATAGATAACCTTGAAGCTCTTGCCTTTGCAAATCACAAGGCAAATGATTATGGTGTGGACACAATATCTGCAGGAACAACCATAGGCCTTTTCCTAGATTTAATTTCAAAAGGATTTGTTGCAGAAAAAGACATACCATCAGATATTGAATGTGATTTTGGTAATCCTGAAACATTACTAAAGTTTCTAGATTTGATTGCTTATAGAAAAAATATAGGTAACTTTCTAGCAGAGGGTAGTAAACTACTTGCAGAAAGGTATCACTATTTAGAACTAGCACCACAAATTGCGGGTTTAGAAGCACCATTTCATGATCCAAGAGCATTTAGTAGTATGGCAATTCTATATCTTACCAGCCCTAGAGGAGCTTGTCACAACAACGGTGATGGGTATTTAGTTCAGCAAGGGATAGAATATCCAGAAATAGGTGTTGACAATTTGCCTGAAGACAGATTTGCAAACTCAGGCATAACACAGCAGATGGTACGCTTGCAAAGTTATAGACAACTATACAATGCTATGACAATTTGCCAATTTTACAACCCTCCCGTCCCCATGGTTGGAGAACTATTAAGCATGGCAATGAATGAAGAAATAAATGCTGAAAAGATTATAGAACTGGGAGACAGGATATATGGTCTCAAACGTCTCATAAACCTAAAACTTGGTTGGAAACCTGAATTGCAGAGATTTCCAAGAGTAATGAAAAACAGGTTGGATGGTCCAACAGAAGGAAACACACCCGATCTTAAACTACAACTTCAAGAATGGTATGAATGTAGAAATTACAATCTTGAAACAGGTTATCCAAATAAAGAAGAGCTAGAAAGATTAGGATTGGATAGTTATCTTTAGTTTCTTGGAATTTAGCAACACCTAAATAATAGTTTAAGTAGAATATCTATGTGATCAGCATATGACGGATGATATAGAAGAAAAGGCAGAGATGTTCGCAGCTTTTTCGCATCCTATTAGACGTCAGATGTTGGAATATATAGTGGAGGAAGAGGAAGCAACATATACAATGCTGACAGCAAAATTTGAACTAAAATCAGGTCCACTATATCATCACCTTCGACGAATTAAGAAATTTGTTTATCAAAGAGAGGATAAAAAATACTGTTTGACAGATGAAGGGAAAAAAGCTTTAGCTCTGTTTAAGGGAGAAGAAGAACCTAAACCTCATGGTATCATAGAGGAAGAAAAACCGAAAGTTTTCAGTATTGGGAAATTTTCATTAGAACCTCTCATAACATTCTTTGTGAAGAATCCTTATCACATCTTTATAGAGTTCTTCATTTTGGTTGCTGTTTTTGGATACCTTGCTTCAGCATATGGAATTATTGTCTTAGGTAATTTTGTGGTTAATTTTGAAGCTAGTTTATGGTTAGTTTATGTTATAATGATAGCTAGTTGGTTATTCACTGCAGGATTGACTGAAATTCTTGCAAGGTTTGTTTACAAGAAGAAAAGAAATACTATTAGGATATTTGGTGTATCTTGGCTAGTTTTCATTCCAGCTTTCCTATTCATCTTAGTTTCTTGGCTCATTGGATTAACAAGTGCAACAACAATTATTGTGCCATCTTTTGTTTTATTAATACTACATGGAATCTTTCAAATATGGTCTTTCTTGATTTTGACAACAGCAATAGGTTCACTGAAAGAGTTATCAAAAGAAAAATCTGTAATTATTTCATTAATTGTGATTTATGTTCAAGTTTTTGTTTTGATCTTTGTGATGTTAAGCTAAAAAACCAAAAAATCACATTAGAGCGTATTTGATCTAAACCTACAGAAGTTTGTAGTTAAAACTACATTAAGATATAAGAGAATCTACTTAAGATTGTATTAGATACTATAATTGAGTGTAAGCTAAGCTATTTAACGAATTATTTTATAAAGTAATTCAGTTGAAAATGGTGAACAAAATGAGAATTAAACGGATTGCTAGGAATAAAATATTACTGGGAGGAATACTTACAGTATTAGTGTTGTCCTCTTTCTTAATCAATCCAGTCACCGCAAACGGAGACGATGATGATGAGGATGGAGTTCATGATGACGAGGAAGAGGAGAATGAGAGAGGGGTTTCTGTAGAAGTATCAGGAACAGAAGCACAAATAGAATCACATCAAAACTATAGTGATATTCAAAATGAAATAAGCATTCAGATGAAAGCTGAAAGTGAAGGATTGGTATTCGAATTTTCTTTTGACAACGAAAGTGATGCTTCAGAATTTGAGATAGAGTTTTCAGTTGAGATCTCAGAAATAGTTGAGTATGTAGACCTTCATGAAGATGGGTTTTATTATGAGACAATCGATACCCTCATACAACAGGTTGAGCTGAATGATTTTGATGACATAGTTTATACAATTGAGAACATATCAAATAACTTGGTGCATCATCTGAGCATAGTTAGTACAGATGGGGTATTTTCTGCAGGAGTTTATATCTCCAGTGAATTTACACTAGTAAATGAGATTCTAATTGCACCTACTCAAATTAAAATAGATGTAGGTATACATGGTTTCAATTTTACTGAACCAGACTCGGCACTAGCACTTAAAATTGTATTAGAGTCAGAGGTGGACGTAGAATATGAAGAGGATGAGGAAACGGAAGATGAGGAAGATGGAAGAGCTACTGATGAAAGCGAAATAGATATAATTCTAGGTGAGTACAGTGGGTTTTTTAGCTGGATAGAAAATGTTACGGTAGACGGCGTTAACCATCTTGTCAAAGCTACACCTTTAACAACAGATGAAGAAGAGACCAAACTATATCTAAACTATCCTCGGGGGGATGAGATCATACATGATCCAAAGATAGGCATAGCAAACATATTACAAGATTTTACAACTAGTCTCTTCAATGGCATTCCCTGGTTAGAATTACCAAATGTTACAAAATATGAACTATTAATAGTTTCAGGAGCTGTTCTTGGATTGCTTGTAGCATTAGTATTAATTACACGAAAAAAATAGAAAATTAGACTGTTTTTCACTCATTTTCTTTCTTCACACAGAGAACATTTAGAACATTGTGTGAATGCCCATTTTCTTCAGGAAACTCCTTCCAGATATGTTCTGTTTTACCAACTATATCAAATCCAGCTGCTTCCAGATGGGATTCAAACGATCGCTCCCAGAACAATGAAACTTCACATCCTTTTCCGTCTGGTATTCGACTAACAGGTGTGGATATTACTAACTTACCATTAGGACTAAGCATTTGATGGAGTAGGGAGAGGGAAACTACTAAAGCTTGACCATTCAGCTTCTGCATTATAGTGAAAAATTCTTCGTATTGGTCCTTGAATTTATTACAATACAAACTATAGACAGGCATAAGATAGTAATCCATAAGCCCTAAATGTGTGATAAAATCATATTGAGTTTTCTTGTAATTTACACTTGGCAACGGTATTCTATTCAATGTTTTTAACAGATATTCACTTTCGATAATCCCATCATCATATTGACTAAATTCCGAAAGAACGTGATCTACAAATCCATGTGTTGAATCGAATATTCTAATATCAACACTGGAGAAATTGTATTGTTTTCCCAAAAACTTTCTTGCGCGATACATTCCATCTTTGTAAATATCTAGTAATGTTAATTTTTCAGTGTTTTTTAGCATTTCCAAACTGATTTCAGGAATTGAGCTTGTAACGCCAAATAAACCCCAATTTAGGACTTTGTCAGGCAAGGACGAGAGAATAAATAATCTAACTTTTGCATAATGCTCATCCCATTCTATTTTATGTTTAGAATATGATACTTCGTAACTATCCATCCATTCCTTGTTTAAATCTCCTAGCATTACGAGAAGATTCTCATAGAGCTATATGTCTTTTCTCTAAAATTTCCAGCCACAATATTAGCAATTGACATGAATAAAATAAGGTTAGAGCCGTTGTTATGCCACACTTACATACTTCTGTAGCAATTATTACAGTTAAAGGTAGTCAAAGCTATTTTTTATTGTAAGAAAAACTACAATTCGGAATAAGCTTAGCTATTTATTCGAGCAAAATCATTTGTAAATTAGTCAAAAAATGGAGTTTAGCAAAATGAAAGCAAAACAAATGAGCAAGCAAAAACTAATGCTGGGTGGCCTCTTGGCCATAATAGTGATCTCGTCTTTTCTATATACTCCTGTTTTAGGAGATAGTCATGATGATGATGAAGACGAAGATAATGATGGTATTTCGGATCACGATGAAGATGAAAACAGACGCAAGGTAGAAATTGAATTCAGTGATAGTGAGGTTCAAATCGAATCTTCTCTAGAAGCAGATGGAATAAGTAATGAATTTGATGTCAAAATCGAAGTTAGAGATGAAGGTGTAATGATCAAGTTTGAGTTTGAGGTTGATAACGAAACATTAGAAACTGAGATTGAATACAAAATATTAGTTTCAGAGATAATAGAATTCATTGACACTTCAGCTGATGGTTTTTATAATGACTCTGTTGATCAAGAAGTACAAGTACTTAAACTCGATGAGTTCAAACCAATTGTTTATACAACAGAAGAAATCTCAAATGATACAGTACACATCTTTTCAATAGAAACAGTTGATGAAGTATTCTCAGCTACTGTATATGTAACTACTGAATTTACAGTTGTAAATGATGTCATAGTTGCCCCCAATCAGTTGAAAATAGATTTTGGAATTCACAACTTCAATTACACTGAACCTGATTCAGTTCTTGCACTCAAAGTGAAACTTGAATCTGAGATGGAAGTTGATTATGAAAACGATGACGAGACTGAAGACGAAGAAGATGGACGTGCTTCTGATGAGCAAGAAGTTGAGATTGTAGCAGGTGATTATATTGGGTTCTTCTCTTGGATTGAAACCGCAATGGTTGATGGTGTAGAACAAGTTGTTAAAGCTACTCCAATAGAAACTAGCGAAGGAGAAAACAAAATGTATCTAAGTTATCCAAGAGGTACAGAAATCATACATGATCCTAAAGTAGGTATTACAAATATCATCCAAACCCAAACAAGTGCTGTAGGTTCAACTGAAATACTTATCATTTCCGCAGTAGCAATTCTTACAGTAACTGGTTTAACAGTTCTCTTCTGAAAGAAATCTAAGAGATAGATCTTATCTCTTACCTTTTTTTCTTTTTTTCTAATTTTTTGAGACGAATAGATTTTCAAATATACAAATGGTTTTTATTTCAACATATCTTTAGAAGTTCAGGTTACTATGGATATCTACATCGTAAGACATGGAGAAACAGAATTCAACGTAGGAGAAGTGCGCTTTAGGGGGCAGATGGATGTTCCCTTATCCAAATTAGGCATCAATCACGCTGTAGAGACGGGGAAGGTTTTAGCTAATGTCCCAATAGACGTAATATATTATAGTAAACTTTCAAGAGCTAGGATTACTGCTGAGAAGATTAAAGAACATCAATCAAGAGCGGAATTTTCTGAAGAACCCTATCTTTTTGATATGTCATTTGGTGATTGGCAAGGTCAGAGTCTAAAAGAAGTCTTTACACCTGCAGAAGAGAAACGTTGGTTCAAAGACCCTAACAATTTTATTATCCCAAATGGTGAAACCTTCTACCAAGTTCTAGATAGGATTCATCGTTTGTTCAAGCGATTACAAAGACAAGAAGAGAAGAATGTTGCATTAGTCAGTCATGGAGCTGTGATTAACTTGATATTTGTTTATTTAGCACGAACTGACCCTTCTCAATTCTATAGCTTTTTCGTCAAACCTTGTTCCATTACTCACATACAACTGAAAACTGATGGAACATACAAAATAATTGGATTTAATGAGTCTAAACATTTATCTTAAAGGAATTCAGTCAAGTCTTGATTTAATTTCCTTTTCAGCTATTTTTGTTAAAGAGAAATTCTTATTATATCATGCGTTTTTTCTGTTCCCGTATGTTAAATATAGTTAATGAAGCATCCAAGTACTGGAACCAGGAAAGCAACTGTGCCCAAGCAGTTGCATGTGGAGTTCTTGAATACTATAATCAAAATGATGGTCTAGAAACCACTCATAATGCTTTACTTGGTTTTGGTGGAGGTATGGGAGAAAGATCTATTTGTGGAGCTGTAACAGGTGGATTAGCAGCGTTAGGTATAATCATGTCTAAAAGAAATCTTGAGAAAGAAGCAAAATTTGAGGCTTTCAAGAAATTTAGAGAATTATTCAAGATGGAATTTGACACCTTGAAATGTGGAGAGATTTTAGAAGAATTCATCCTACCAGATGGCTCAATAGACAAAGATCATCCTAACCGAGGAATGAAATGTACAAGAGCTGTTGAAGTAGCAGCAAATGTTGTAAGAAGAGTAATATATGAACTATGAATTTTTCAAAAATTTTATCTTACTCTCTATAACGCTTTTTAATTCAGCAATATTAGAGATGTTGTAATTAGATGATTTATCTTTCAAATACGAATCTATTTTTTCTTCAAATATCTCAATTGCATTTGTCATTTCGTCTAGATCTCCTCTCGTTATTATTGGACTAAAATCTGGTAACTCTTGCATTCTGTAATCTTTCTCTATAATAGAATACGGCACATAAATCTCCCTATTATCAATAGTGCCCTCCAAAAATGCTATCATTTTAGCGACCATTAGCTGTAACTCAGAAGCTTCATAAGAGAGTGAAAAAAGATTACGGTTTTTGCACGAGGAACGCATTTTATTAAGATATTCAACAATCCCAATGTGCTCTTCATCAACATTTATTTTTTCTCTTTCTGGTTTGAAAATCTCTTCTGTTTTCTTTTTGATCATCATTCTAATTTCTTCATCTAAATCCAATATAATATTCAATGCTTGAGAAAGATCATCAGTTTGGACTAGACAATTTACCTTTGATTCGAAGTCTTTAGGTAAAAACTTTAGAGAATATGCTTCATTTAAATTCCTTCCCCAATTGTATTTATAGTAAGTGTTATTTAAACGAGCAAGAGCAGTAATCATATGAAAAACTGTATGCCAAATACTCATTCTAGCACTTAGTAAATCATCCTTCCTTTGAGCTTTCAGGATATTCTGAAACCCATCAGAAAGATTGTAATGTTTTTCTATTAATCTCAAATTCTCTTCTTCATCAGCAATAATTTTTCGAACATTTTCCTGCAAATCTCTAAATCTCGCTAATGTTTTATCATCTCTATAGTAAATGACATCGCAATCTATTAATCCCCCAATTGGAAACAAGAAATAACTATTCTTAATAGACTCTACATTTTCTTCTTGTTGACTCCAGATGCTCTCCCAACAGTCTACTCCAATATTCTTATACCTAAAATTCCAGGGTAGGGAGGTAATACCTGAATATCTTTTTTCTGCATCTACAAGAACAAACACGTCAACATCAGAAAATTCATTGAAAGTCCCTCTTGCGTATGAACCATAAACTACAATCAAATCTATATGCTCTTTATATTCTTCAAGTAATTTCTCCTTGAAGTATGATATTAATTCATGCATTACATGATGTCCAACTGTAATTTATATAAAATTGTCTTATGAAAACAGGATTTTGAAAAAAGAAAGAAAAAGTATCACATTTCAGTGACAGTTATACTTCCAGTAGATGTAATAAGTTCAAAATCGTAGAGATTTTCTGCTGTTGCATAGTTTGGAGAGGAGTATTCATCTTCACTTCCAAGTATGTCTACACTTCCTGTACTTGTTGAACCATAGAAATGGTATCCAATTGTAGCATTAAAGAAGAAATCAACTGTTATACTTCCAGTAGATGTATCCACATCGAAAAATGATAAGAATTGGAAAGGATAAACAATATCTTGCATTATTTCAAGATTAATTGATCCTGTACTTGTAGTAATTTCCCAAGTCATACTATCAGTAGATATGAGATCAACGAACCCGAAATCAATACTTCCAGTAGATGTAGCAATCAACACATAAGAATCATTCAAAACTGTTCTAATACCTAAGTCAACATCTATTCTTCCAGTGCTTGTTTCAAGGTTCAACCTGTTCAACGTTGTATTGACAGAATTTCTCATGTCAAGATCAATGCTTCCTGTAGAAGATTGTAAATCAACATTTATCATGTTTAAACTATCAATTGCTTCAGTTGATAATGATACACTTCCTGTACTTGCATATACGAAAATATCGGCTTTTACTACAGGATTGATATAAACTGTGATATCGTATGTAAACACCTTCTTATCCCAGAAGAAGAAATCAAATTCCCCTGAAACAAATGTTATTTCCATCGTATCATTATTCAGATACGTAGTCGTAAAGTTCACCGCATCCGATAAAGATGCATCTTTTCTTCCATATAATTCAACTTTAGCCTCAAATGGTTTTGTCATTGTGTCATCATAGAAAATATCAATTGAACCTACATTGTTATCTATAACAAGATTCAGATTAGTATATACCATTGATGTTTCATCATAGTTGTATGTACCAATGTGTTGATAATTAATAACACCAAAAATACTCCAAAGAATTATTGGTACTATTATGATCACTATTATTCCAACAGATAATCCGATAACGATTTTTCGTCGTCGGTCATATTTGCTACTGTCGTATTCCACCACATATTGGGAGGGGATTTTTGTTTCGACAGGAACAGCTGTTGGAACACCCTTAACAATCTCAATTTTTGAACCACATTTGTGGCAAAAATCTGCTTGATCGGCTAGTTGAGATCCACACTTTGTGCAAAATTCTGTAATTTTTTTCACCTTCATTCCTATAATTACTGTTAAAGTAAAACTGCCCACCGATAGTTATAAAACTATTCTTTTGAAAAAACTTAGAATTGTTAATTAACACTTAAATTATATTAGGAAGAATACTTCTTAATTCGTCCATTCGGAATACAATATTTTCTCTTCTTCGCAATATTTCTTTAGAAGTAGAAAAATATCCTTCATAATAGAGTCTTCCAGCTAGTTTTTGAAATTCCCTTGCTTGAGTTTCTAGTTCTCTTAATTCTAAATCATATCGTGTGAAATGTCCAGAAAAATCTTCTGGTTCTTGCTTTACCTCAATCTCTGATGTAAAGAAATACTTCTGCTTCACTTTGTTTAAAGCTAATACGGACATTTCAAACCAACCCAACTTCAGACCTTTAATAAATTTCCTAATACACCAAAAATAATTGTTATGATTAGATTTTGAAAAAAAAGAGATTTTGTATCCATAAAGATTGATTATATGCTCTTTTACATATCATGGACGAAGTCTTTCCTTAATGCGTTCTAAGGTTTCTTGCTCAATTCCACAACTAACTAAATATTTTTCTATGCCTCCCATACTTTCAACTTGTTCTATTAAGAATGCCATATCTTCAACCTGAGTAAACTCATCTGTAGCAAGATAGTCTTGAATGATATTTTCCTCAGGAGCATTGAGTAAAAGGAGAATTATTGCTGAAGAAATTCCTGTTCTATCTCTACCTGCATGACAATGCATAACAAAATTCATATTTTCAGGTCTAGAAATAACATTGATTAATCTTCGAATTTGGGGTTTGTTATGAAAGAGTGTATACCATACAAATTGCTTGTAGAAAGGTAAGATGTCCACACCTGCTTGTACTAAAACTTCGGGAGGCATTGAGATATCGTAATGAATCCAGAAATAGTTGAAATTGTGAAGAAAAGTATCGTTGTAAGAAGCATAACCAATTTCTACCGAAGAACGAAGATCAATGATACTCTTAATTCCTATTTCTTTAAGATTTAGAAGGAGTTCAGGAGATTGATGGGGAATAGGTGTTGCAGAACGATAAATGATGTTTTGCTTGATATATGTTTGATTAAACTGAGCCATATCTCTAAAATTTCCTATAGTGTTTTGAACACTTTCTAGAGCTAATTCGAAGTCCACAATATTTTCCTCAGTTAATCTCTTTACCAGATAATATAATCATAGTCCTATTTCAAGTTTTCATAATAGCCTAGTGATAGGATGATAATATTTGTTAATATAACAAAATCTTTTACTCTCAATTTAGTTGCTTTCTAAATCACTACTCATTTTGCTTTTTTGTATCATAATAAATCTAATTGCAACAAATCCAAAAAACATCATAAATAGGTAAGCAAGAAGTTTTTGATAGAAAGCTATTGGAAAAAATTGTGTGAATATATCACTTAAACCAAATAGACCAGCATTGATAACTCCAATGAAAATACCAGCTAAACTGACAAGAGGATCTATAATCCATAGTTTACTTTGTTTGTATGGAGAATCTTTACTCAAAAATAAAACTGCTAGACCCCAAGCTAAACAAGTAGCAATGATACTGTAATAGAGTCCATTTGTTGCAAATATGTGCTCAGAATAGAAGTACCCAGCATCGAATACACCAACAAAAGATAGGAACAGAGATGTAGATATACCACTTGTTACAACAACGATTGGGAGAAGCTGTCTGTAAATTTCTTTAGGGTTAAGAATGAGAAACACAATTGGGAAGAAAGGTAGGAGAAAAATACCTGTTAAGATTATAGTTACATTAAATATTTCAGGATATTCTGCGACACTTAGACTACTTATTCCACAAGGACATTCCTGAGAAGGGTCTCCTCTAATACCCAATTCAGAGAAGAAATCATTGGAAAAAGAGTAACTAGGATAAGCTATCATAGCAATTGAAGTTCCAATTAAAAAGATAGCAATTGCAGCAAGAGCGGAAATTAATCCATAAAGTTTAAGATCCTCTGAATCAAATTTCATGAGCGTTTTGGGTTTATTATTTTTTTTACTTAAATGTTTGGTATTGTAAATAATAAATTATCAATTTAATAGAGTTTTAAAAACAGTTCTTGAAACTATAACAAAGAGAAAAAAAAAAGAAAGTTCATATTTTTTTAAATTTTAAATTTTCTTCGTGCAATAGGAATCAATGCAAATGTAGAAATGATGAGTATCAGTAGAATTGATCTTTGTAGAGGGCTAAACTCTGTAATAGTAGGGACACCATATCTGTTATAAGTTTCAATCACTGCTGCTGTTCTGATGGGAGAAGATATTTGTGTTCTACTAGTTGCTTGTGTGCCCAATATCTCTCAGTTATACTATCCACAGAATGGTATTTAAACGCGAAGAAAATATCAGAATAACCAATAAAACATTTTTGATTTTCATACTAATTAGACAATATGAACTTCTCCTAAACCTCTATTGTTCTAACAAATTATTTTGTTTCAACTGTATTTAGAAATTTACAATGCAAGATGAATTCCCATCAATTAAGATTAAATCATTTGCAAACACATATGATGGGTATTTGTCTCCTTGTCGCCTTAGACAAAGAAAGTTGAGCATGATTCTTAGAGATCAACATATATTACTAAAGCAGTTCTATACTCACTCTGAGTGGATACATCACGTATCCTCCTACCCCGTTCACACTGCGTTTGGGCAGTGCTTTCGGATCGCTTTTGATTAGAATATTATATGCTGCATTGACGTCAGCATTGATTAGATACCCTTGGGCTGAGGAGAATAACCCTCGTTTAATCCTTTTGCCTTTAAACTTCTTACGCTTTTTAGGGAATTCGTTGTCAAGGAAACTGCTCTTGGAGGTGAATTCTTCGGGGATGGTCTCCACCTTTATCCCCCTCTCTTCACCTTTGTATTTCAAGATGTTAATAATTTTCATGAAGGGAATAGTAACAAACATCTGGGTAATCTTCTTCCAAAAGTGCACACCTTGTTTCCACTTTTTATTGTAACCGATAATCACTTCATGGAGCTGACGTTCCTCCCACAAATCAACTAGATAACTGGTGAGTTTGTGGATTGCATCCTTCAGTTTCCTTCGCCACTTCTCCTTAAGCTTATAGTACACGTGCCCATATCTTAGGCTGCCTTTTCCTCTTAATTGTTGTTTCTGCTGCTGAGCATATTGGATCTGTAATTCTTTTTGTTTCTTCAAATAATACTGTGTTATGGATTTTATCCCTTTCCCTGCATCCTTGATAACAATCGGTTGTCCTCCGAGGTTATCCACAAAGGCTGCGAGGTTGTCCATCCCCAAATCTACTCCTCCTTTCCTAATCATTTTTTTCAAGAATTTAGGCAGAACTTTCCGATAGACAATCTCTAGCGTATATCCAACTCTTCTTGGGACTATCCTTACTTCTCTTAGCTCTGTGTGCTCCGTTAGTCTTGTTTTGTATATATATCCCACTTTCTTGGGTAGAATCAACCATCCATTGATTATTCTCGCTTGCTGATTAGTGAAGATGGCTACTATTTCTCCATCCTTCTTTTTATATCTAGGTGGATTAGGCATGGCAAAAAAGTTGTCAGGGTTGCTTTTCCACTCTTTGAGTGCATTAAAGTATCCTTTCCAATTTCTGCAGAGAAGCTTGAGGGTATGCTGAGCAGTTTGAGCAGGGAGAGCACGGTAACATTCTTCGCGCTTCAGTAATTCATCTAGCTGATTATAATAGAGGAGATTGTTCTGTTTGTTCAAGGAGGTTTTTATCAAAAAATTTGCTCGATTATAGAGATTTTTCGCTTGATGACAAAGTATACTTAAATTAGGGTGATAATCTATCTCCATACACTCCACTCGAAGGACCTTTGTCATCGCTTCTTTCCCTTTATTTTCTTATAAAAACCCCCGTAATATTTGTTTAGAAGGATCTGTTTAACTTTATGTTTCTTTTATTTAAAGTGACAAGGAGACAAAGAAAATTTATATTCTCGAATGTTTATTTTTATATGTGATGAGAGCTTTATACCTTGGTAGATTTAATCCACCTCATAAGGGGCACATTTATGCTTTAGAGTATATTCTTGAACAAACAGATATAGACGAGATTATCATCCTTATTGGTAGTGGTGAGAAAGCTTATTCTCTTAAGAATCCATTCACAGGTGGAGAAAGACTGGAAATGTTAACTGCTATTATAAGAAAACATTTCAATATCAACCTGTTCTACATTACAGCTATTCCAGACATTAACAGGAACACTATTTGGGCAGCAAATGTTGAAGACCTTGTATCTTCTTACGAAGTAATGTTTACCAATAACCCATTAGTGCAACAATTATTCTCAAATCTGGGCAAGAAAGAGGTCAGGAAGATTCCCTTAAACAATAGAGAAGAATTTAGTGGAAAAGTTATTAGAGAGAATATGATAAAAGGAGAGGAATGGAAATCTTTGGTTCCAGAGATAATCCTACCTCTAATTAGTCAGTTTAATGGAGTAGAGAGAATCAAAACACTTAGTCAAACGGATGAAACTAACTAACCAAAGTTAGTTCTCTATTTTCCAATTTCTTAACACGTCAACTATTAATCTGACACCAGGTCCTTTGCTTCCCTTTGGATTGTAATCTTTGTCACTACTTTGTTCCATTGCTCCTGCAATATCGAGATGTGCCCAAGGTACTTCCATAGTAAACTTACTTAGAAATCTAGCTGCTGTAATGGAACCAGCTGGTCGTCCACCAGTGTGTTTCATATCAGCAACATCACTCTTTAATTGTTGGTCATAAACTTCCCATAGAGGCATTCTCCAGATTCTTTCTCCACTTGTTTTTGATGCTTCTTCTAGCTTTTCAACTACAAAATCATGATTGGAAAAATAGCCTATTGCATGTTCCCCTAATGCTATCATCATTGCTCCAGTAAGAGTTGCAAAATCAAACATAGCTTTTGGTTGGTAGTGTTTAGCAGCATATGTTAAAGCATCTGCCAGAATCATTCGTCCTTCAGCATCAGTATTTATCACTTCTATAGTTTGACCACTATAACTGGTAATGATATCTCCTGGATGGTAAGCTTTTCCGGAGGGCATGTTATCAGTTGCAGGTACAATCGCTACCACATGCAAATCTAAACCTAGTTTTGCTACTGCATTCATAGCTCCAATAACTACAGCTCCACCAGTCATATCTGCTTTCATCTTTTCCATATTCTGACCAGGTTTGATGCTTATTCCACCACTATCAAATGTGATAGCTTTACCAATTAGCGCTACTGTTTCCACATCTTGTTTTTCCGAACCATAATTCATTATAATAAATTTAGGTGGTTCCTCTGTTCCCTTTGCAACCGCCAAATAGCTACCTAGACCGATTTCTTCAGCTTCTTTTCGATCTATTATAGTTGTTTTAACACCATATTCTTCAAGTTTCTTAGCTTCTTCTGCAAGTCTAGTAGGAGTGATGAAGTTAGCTGGACCCCAAGCAAGTTTTCGACACAAATTAACAGCTTCACTAATGGTTTGTCCACTTTTTGCTCCAGATTTCATTTCATCATCTGAATAATCGGGACTGAAAAGGATTAATTCTTCTATGGACTTGTATTTTTCTAGGTTCTTTGTTCGATATTCAATATCTTGATAACTTCCTAAGGCAATACCTTGCACAAGTGTTTCAGATAGTTCAGTAACTGTATAATCACCACGGTTGAAGTTATTTACACATATCCCCACTTTCTTCACATTAAGAGTTCTTGCCTTTCTAGAAGCATTTCCTAAAGCTTTCCGGATACTTTCAAGGGTTATTTTCTCCGCTTTTCCAAGCCCAACGAGCAGAATTCTCTTTGGACCGATTTGTCCTTTCGAATAAACAACTGAAAAATCTCCCGTTTTACCTTTGAAGTCACCAAGGTCTACAGTTTCTTGAATAGCTTTCCAAAGTTTACTTTGTTCATCATATACGATTGGATCTTCCTTTGGATTCTCTAAAACACTAATAATCGCTAGAGGAATATCAATGTCAGCCAAATTTTTGTTTAATGTAGAAATTTTCATCATAATCACAATTACTAAATAAAATAACTTATAGAGATAAAAAATTTTTGCCTTTATCAATTACACAAATAATTGGCAAAAGTTAAAGTTATTAAGGAAGTTATGGTTGCTTTATTGTTAGTTAATATTCTAGTGATCAAAATGGATTGGTCGATAATACTATGGGGAACAATCGCTTCTCTTGCAGCAGGGCTAGCTACAGGTTTAGGTGCGCTTCCAGTGTTTTTCCTTAAAGATATCTCAGAAAAAGCTTTAGATGTACTTCTAGGTTTTGCAGCAGGAGTGATGCTAGCTGCTTCTGCGTTTAGTTTGCTTGTTCCTGCTCTCAATCTTCCACCTGAAGAAGGTGGAGGAGTGTGGGTTGTCAGTGGAGGATTAATAGTTGGTGTGCTCTTTATTGCGCTTATTGATAAATGGGCCCCACATAAGCACTTTGTCAAAGGTCCTGAAGGTAAGGTTTCAAAAAGATTAGCTGCAACATGGCTATTTGTCATTGCTATAACTATACACAATTTTCCAGAAGGTTTGGCAGTGGGTGTAAGTTTCGGGCAAGGTGGAGAAAATATTGTAACAGGCTTAATTGTTGCTATAGCTATTGGTTTACAGAATATACCTGAAGGTACAGCTGTAGCTATGCCTTTACTAAAAGAAGGTTACACCAGACGAAAGGCTTTCTTTATTGCAACTTTATCAGGATTGGTTGAACCCCTTGGAGCTTTTATTGGTGTTGCAGCTGTTGGAGTTGCAAAATTCTTCTTAGGGTTTGGAATGGCTTTCGCAGCAGGAGCAATGATCTTTGTTGTTGCTGACGAAATAATACCTGAAACCCACCGACCTGATAAAGGTTATTCTAGAATGGCAACGTATGGTTTAGTAGTAGGTTTTGTCTTTATGATGTTTCTTGACAATTTCATAGAGCCATTTTTGACAAATATTCTCTAGTTCAATAGCTAATAGATTACCATATTTACCTATAACTCAATATCGTCTAAAATATCTTTAAACTGAGTTAAATACAAAGCAAAACTCTCTTTTCCTTTTTCAGTTATGTGGATAATACTCGTTGGACGTTCCGAAAGAAGCATTTTATTAGTTGTGATAAATCCATTTTCTGAAAGATTACTAAGATGATGAGATAAGTTTCCTGAAGTTAAGTTCAGTAATTTTTGTAGCTTTGTAAAAACAATCTTCTTATGTACAAAGAGTATTAACATGATATTAAACCTAGCAGAGAAAGAAAAAATCTCATGTAGTGGAGGTAATTTTACCTCTTTTCTATTACTATCAGACATTAATATCACTTAGACTCAAATTAGACTGTTTATCTAATGTCTTATAAGCTCTTCTTATCGAATAAATTCCACAAAACACTGAAATAAAACTAGAAATGGCAAAAAACGAAATACCATTACCAAAAAATTCTGATTTAAAAGCAAATGCATCAAGTATGTATGCTAGTGGATCGAAAATGAAAAGGAAAATGGTGCTATAAAGTAGTTCTTTGAATTTACAATCTTTTATGCTATTGCGTAGGAGAAAATAACTTATTAAGAAGGCAATATTATCTCCCCAGTAAACAAAAGTATCATGAGGAATTACTGCTGATTCAATAGGAAAAGGATATCCAAACAATATAAATGGGAAAGCATACCATGGAGAATCAGGAGGATTATAGCGTTCTAAAAATTCTCCAACCATGAAGTGAATCGCAAAAAAGTAGAATATTAGAAATAAGGCTATCCCTAAACCTACATAATATGTAGATATAATTTCACTATCTTTTATCTTTAATTTCTTTGTTTGGATCAAATTATAGCAAAAAATACTAGTGATAATTGCCACTAATACTGATTGAGAAATCGTATATATTAACACAGCATTTCTCGAAAATAAAGTAGTAGTTTCGAATAGTACTAGATATAGAAAATTGAATAAAGGAATACTAATCAAAGCTATTCCCCACAATTTTTGAACACGATAACTTTCATATCTTTGGACAGTTGATATAGCTTCAACCACTTTTTCTTTATCAGATTTACCATTCATTTTTATCTTCAAGAAGATTATAATTTAACAGATATATAAAAACAGATTATACTTTGTTTAACAAAATTGTAATTAACATAGGAGGTTAATTTCAAAGGGTACAAATCTTTGTACAAGAAAAGTTAATAGATGTACAAAACCTTTTATTATAAGGGTCGGATGCCCAAAGAATCTTGAAGTTACACACTTCGGTGGAAAATAATGAGCAAAGAGAACTTCTTAGGAAAAGTAGTTTCGCGTTATCTAACTCGAAACTTTTTGAAGTGGTTTGCAATTGGTCTTGGTGCCGCTATGGTTTTAGGCGCTGTCGTTGGAGTTAGTGTGTACTTTGGGACAAACACCCCAGCAGGACCAGATTCAAATCCAGACCCAGAGATATCCTTCACTACCCGATTGGCGGAGGAAATAGAATCAGAAATCCCAAACATAGTTCATGTAGAGATAGTTGGGAATGCTACACAAGCTATACATGAAAGATTAATATGGGCTACAATTGATCAGATAGGTGGCAGTTCAGATTATAGTTGGAATGTAACTGCATATGTAATGTTTCCAGATGATGTTATAGAATTCATTCTATCAACTTCTGAAGTTGATCAGATTGGAACAGGACTTTTTACATCAATTAATAATACTGAAAGAGCTGGAACTTACGGTGAAGAACCATATGGTGATCAAGATGAGATTCCAAATCTTAAATGGGTGACTGAACTCTATTTGGAAAATGGAACTGTAATTTTCTTATATGTGAATTTGGAAGGTTTAATTCTATACCAAACAACTACATGGGAAGGCAACTTTCAAGCTGTAAATATGAATATGATCGGTGCTGATGTCTTATTACCTGAAAGTGCATTTGATGATTATATTCAATCATTAAAAGATCTATTCACACCCTATCTAGTAATTTAGGAGAATTAAGAATGACTGAACTATCTAATGAAGACATCATCTCATCCTTAACAGGAACGGCATTACGTGTCTTTGTTTATGCTGTAAAGAAAGGGGACAATATAGGCGTGAGAGAAACCCAGAGAGATCTTGGTTTGAAAACTGCTAGTCATGCACAATATCATCTCCAGAGACTTGAACAAATCAAATTACTTGAAAGGAATGAAAATAACAAATATAATCTACCTGAAGAATATGAAAGTTTACGAAGTCTGAAAATTGGTATTCTAACAGAGATATATGTTTTCAAAGGATGGATGATCCCTTCATTAGGATTATTCGCCGGTTTTTTAGGAGCAAGTTTAGTTATCTCACTATTATTTTTCTTCCTATTGCCAAACACCCCTATTAGCATAATATTTAGTTCATCATCTCTACTCCTAGCTGCAATCTATTCGAGTTTTAGAACTATTCAGATAGTGAAATCTTTTAAAAAAAGTGAAACATAGATATTTTAACTTCCACTTCTTTTTTTTGTACAGTTTACAATTCTCTTAATAGATTATTACAATATTCAAGTGCCTTCTTGTTTTCTTCCCACTTTAAGAGTTCTAACGCTTCTTCATAAGAACACCATTTCCACTCAACATGTTCAACTGGATCTATGGTTGGATCATCTTCTTGATCAATTCTAGCGAGAAAAACATATTCTATTAATTCAGTAATATCAGGTGGGAATTGATTCTTCATTTCTTCCCTAATGGCAATAGTGTATGAATATTCAGATTGAAAAATGAATTTTGGGATGAAACTTGTTTCTTCGAGCAATTCACGTTTAGCACCATCAATTATTTTCTCACTTCTTTCTGTATGTCCGGTAACACCTTGCCAGAATCCTCCACGCTCTTCTGTTCTTTTTAACAACAGAAATTCTATCTTCTCTTCTGATTGCTTGAAGGGGTAAACAAGAACTTGAATTGGTGCTCTATATTTCATATTAATCACATTCAGTTTTAACTAAATAAACTCATATCTTTATAGTTCTTCTTTTCTCTTTTCGATATAACGATAAACTGCTCCCCACATATAGTTATCTTCCCTTTCTTTAACCTCAAAATTATTAGTGTGCATCCACTTTTGCAAAACTTCTTTGGTATAAGCATCGAACTTATCGTCAATGTCTTTCTCATAGAAACCGTCTGCTTTGAGAACTTCCTTTATTGCTTTCATGACAACTCCTTCCATTTTTACCTTATCGTCGGATTCATCTCGTTTAAGCAATGATAGATCATACAGTTCAAAGATTCTTCTAAGTTCCTTAATGGGGTGCTCATGGTCATCAACTCTTACATCAACGTATCTGTCAGTTCCACCATCATAAGCTCCTTTTTCTTTCACAATAAGTATTGCAGCTGATTGTTTGCCTCTGCTATCTCCACCAGCTTCTTGACCTTCTTCTAGAACAGCGAGTAGTTTGAGAACCAAATCACCTTCAGTTTCACGATAAGCTTGTGACATTGCTAAAACTGTGTCCTCAGAAACTAAGATATTTCCCTGACAAGAGTAGTTTTCTCCTACAATATGTCCAGCCCAATCAAAACATCTTGAGCCAGTAAATGAAGCAGTATTACCATAGGAATCAACTATACCCACTTGTCTATCTTCTCTCTTTTCGTCCTGCTTTGTCAGTATGGAAATTACGTCTTCTGCAGTTAATCCTTGCTCCAGCAAAGCAAGACCTTTTGGACCATAACTTGTGTTAGCCCAAGCTTGAGTTGCAATTGCACCAACACCAGATTTAGCGAATGGTACAATACTACCTACAGCAATGAATTTTGATTGGACAGCCACTCCCCATTCCTTTCTCTCAGGATCATAAGCTACAATTGAAAATGTCATTTTGTTCAGCTAACAAATGTACTGAATAATAATAAAGTTTCTCCAAAAACTGTGAAAAAACAAGCATGGAATCTTACGTGAATAATACGTGAGTAATTCGTTTTTTGTCGGGACTGTTTTGGTGTTTCAAGGCGTTTTAAGCTTCACAGAAGCAGTTTAGAGAAAATAGCACTCTATTTTAGCCTAGATTAATTCTAAGAGAGTGACAGTATTAAGTACGTATTCGTGGCTCAGCTACAATTTGAATCCTATTTCCTTCTGAATCTTCGAGATTGAAAAATGAAACATAGTTGGGATTATCAAAAATCTTTGATGTTTTGATTTCCTTTGAATCTAAGTATTCTTTTGTTTCTTCTAAGTTTTCAACTTCCAAAGATAGAACACCATTATTTTCCCCAAACTCCTTATCTTTTCCAGAAGCATTCAACCCCAAACGGGAATTTGTTGTTGGTAAATGAAATTCACACCACCCAATTTCAGGTCCTTCATACCAAGCTACTTTGAAACCGAATGTATCTTCATAGAATTTCTTGGCTCTCTCTAAATCCTTAACCATCACTGCAAAGTAAATCGCTTTGTATTTTATAGGTGTTTTATGATTATCGCTCATACTTTTAGTTACAGATTTTTACTTAAAAACTTGACATTTTTACAAAATCTGAATTTCTGATTGAGAAAAGAAAAAAGCATATTAGTGTTCATTTGATTGAGAACCTATGAAACTAGAAGATGTATTAGATTATCTGAAGCTTCAACCATTGATGTATCTCGCTACTGTAGATGAAAATCAACCTAGAGTGAGACCTATGGCCTTAATCTATCACAATGATACTTGTTGGTTCGTTAGTATTGCAGGAAGAGAAAAAATTAATGAAATTAAAAAAAACAATAAGGTTGAATTCACTATCAATCCCCAAGATAGAGAAGATTTGAGTACTATCAGAGGTACAGGAAAAGCAATTCTAATAACTAATTTTGAGACAAAGAAGGGAGTTATTAAAGCAATTCCTTGGTTTGATGGATATTGGAAGTCATATGATGACCCAATGTTCTATTTATATCGACTCGATTTGGAGAAGATCAGTGTTCAAATCCCTGTTAAAAGAGACATATACATATTTGATCTGAAAACAGGGGATGTTAAAATAAAAGAAGAGTAAGTAAAGAGAAATTTTTTCTACTCTTTCCAACTTACTTTTAATTTGCGTCTTGGCACTGCTCGTTCAAAGGTTATATCTGGGTAGCCCATTATGAAAACACCATGAACATTGCGGTTTTTTGGAATTCCTAGAGCTTTTCTTGTTTTCTTGCTTCTCCAGAGATACTCATGTGCAAAACCTATCCAACAAGTTCCTAACCCAAGAGATTGTGCTGCAAACATCCCGTGAGTGATGGCGATTCCAGCATCAACACCTGTCATTTTTGAGTAAGAGGGAGCATATAATATTATAACAACTGGAGCTTTAAAGAATATCAAATCATCACCTTTTTCTGTTCTTTCAAGGAACATTTCTAAACTCCGTTTAGTTCTTGGACTCTTAATTCGTCTACGCAAGGTAGGGCTTAAGAAAGGAGCAATAAGATGACGCAAAGGCAAAAGTTTTCTTGTCTTCTTCATAAAACTCGAAACCCTTGAGGACAACCAAGCGATTTTTTCTCCTTTCGTGATAACTATATATTGCCTACTTTGTCTATTACTAGCACTAGGAGAGTATCTCATAGCTTCCAAAACACAGTTTATATCTTCTTTAGGAACAGGTTTGTCTTTATAGATTCTTATTGATTTTCTAGCTCTTATGTACTTCATCAAATCTTCATAAGTGATTAGAGATTCAGGATGACCAATCTCTTCAAAAGCATAGGTTTTATCCTCCCCTTCATAAGAAATTGCTTCTGTGGGGCAGATAGAGATACAATGTCCGCACCTAAAACAGAAGTGATGGGGATCATCATAAACTATTTTCTTTTCCATACCAGCTCTTTGAACAGAGAAAAGTCTGACGGAACAAGACGTTATACACTTTTCACATTTGATACATTTCTCCGAATCAATGCCCAAAATCTTTAACCTAGTCATATGAAAATGAAAATGAATCAGTACTATATAACTGCAATGAAAATGAAAAAAAGAAGAAAAAGGAAATTAGTTCTTATTTCTGAGTTTTCTAATGAAACGCTTATTGATAGAAGCTAAACCTACAAGTAGTACAGGTATCATAAACCATGGAAATGCAATGAAAGATGAGCTTTCATACACCACTGTTCTTTCAGTAGTAACCATAGAATTGCCTTCTGAATCTATAGCATAAATTTTGAAACGAACATCATCAGCATTTTCATTCCCGGGTATTGTCCCAGCATATTCACTAGAACCGGCAGACATAGTAACATTCGTCCATGTTGATCCGCCATCATATGAATAAGAAAGGATAACAGAAGTAATAGTATATGGACCTGTAACTGTACATGTAACTTGAATGTCCTCTCCAGATTCAGGATTGTATGGTACATGATTTATGCTTGAAATATCAGGACCGATATCTGACCAAATACCAAGAATATAGCTTGAACCCAATTCACCCTCGAAGTAACTGACATAGATGAAGTAGGATCCAGTGTATGTTGCAGTATATTCAAGGTATTCATCAGTAGTATAGCTTTCACTATAGTCAACAATATTACCTAGATTATCAACCAAATAGAGATCTAAATCGACTGTAGAAGGATTGAAATCTAAAATTATCTCAATATTTTGACCAGAGATTAATTCTATTTCAAAGAAATCATCATCATATGCAATCAAATCATACTCATTATTGATATCTAAGTAAGCAGCATAATTTAGATGGTCATTTTCTTCATATTCATCATCATCATACTCAATTGTTTCCATGGTCAAAGTGAAAGAACCGGAACCATCGTAAGCATAAACAAGGAAGAACACAGTGGTTACACCTGAAATTGGGAGAATCAGCACTTCTGGAGTATTATCTGTGTTTGTACTTGAAGTACTAACTCCATTTGACATACCTAGATAAATTTCTTCATTAAATGCATATAAATCGAAATCGACAATTGAATCCATTGTTAGAGTAACCTTATAAGCAATTCCAGTTCCAGGATCTGATAAATCAGCTTGTATATATTTGTAAGAGCCAGAGGTGAGAGACCCAGAATATGGAGAACCAACAGAGACTGAAGGAATAAAAGTGTCTACTGTATCTCTCCATGCATATACGAAGTTATCCCAATCAGTATTAGTAACGAACCCTAGATCATAGTAATTATTGTAATAACTGTTGACTACACTTTGATTCGAGTAAATGTAGAAATCGTTTACATAGTTATAGGGCAAGCTTGGAAGGAAAACCCAAAGCCCATAGGGTGTTGTGTACAAACTTGAATCCGTTGCAATCAAAGCATCATCTAGCATGTTTAATAGATTGGTTGCAGCTGTATCAACTCCAAAAGCAGATATGCTCTGCACTTCTTCAATGAATTGATAAAATTCACACACAAATTCCGGTGAATAACTATCTGCCATATTTATCGCATTGTAGATAGTACTATAGTACGTTGGCAACGCAGCAATCAAAGCTTGCGAAAGGTCATCTACAAGCGTATCAATTCCTGATATTGCTGTAGTATTATAAGCTGATAGAGTAACGTCTACAGAATATGCTGAGTAAGAATCTACGTATTCATAGACGATTGTATTTGCCCATTCACTTGCTGTTTGAGTTGGATCGGCAATCAAATCTGCAAGAATGGCATCATATGGGTAACCATCCCCAGGTATATTGTAAAGACTGGATACTAGTGTTCCACAATTATCTTGGAGTTCATACAATATTTCTATTTGACCCATAATACAAGCATCAAAAGCAATCATATCGAAGTAATAACCTTCTAAGGCATCATCAACTTCATCAATTGTCAGATAATCATTATCATCATCATCCCAACAAACACCATCTAAACCAGCACCATGATCCCAAAGGATTAAGGCAGTATTGATAGCAGGAAAATTGGTTAATCCCCAATTTACAAAAGCTTCTAGTGTTGCACCGTCTCCCATATTTTGTTCTCCAAGTGAAGTATTCAAAGGAGATGTAAAAGTGCTAATTAGTGAATCTCCTTCTATCACATAATATCTAGATTCTGTCCAAGCACTTACGTACGCGGGATCAGGATAATCTTCTGTGCTTTGGTCAACCATGACTACAACATTAACATCAGCAGTTGTGCCTCCAGCTGCTTCAAGTTCGTTTAAATCATCCATAGCAAAATATTCTAAATTATTGTCACCGCACATGTAGATTAAGACTGTCCATTCTTTGGTAGTAGCATCTAATGAGATATCCGATTGAGTAACATCAGAATTAGTACCTGCGACTAAGGTCAAAGGAATGGAGGTGAGTAATAAGGAAAATATTAAAATTCTTGTTTTGAAACATGAAAAGTTCATAGTAACTAGATGTTAATTGGTATTATTTATATTTTTACAAATAGGATGTGACAAGAAAATATACGTTAAGACAAAATATTTATCATTCTCTTTATTCATATGAAATCAAAATAGTTGATGATTTAAATGAAAGAGAAATATGAGCAACTTTTAGCAATATACAAGGAGATGCAAGTTGTTGAACAAATAGGTATGCTTCTCGGTTGGGACCAAGAGGTTTTAATGCCAAAGGGAGGTATAATCCAAAGAAGTGAACAACAAGGATATATTGCGAGATTAAATCACAAAATAGGAACAGATCCCAAAATAGGAGAACTATTAAAAGAAATCAAAGAGCACGAAAATTACGATAAACAATCTTTAATAGAAAAAAGGAATTTATATCTAATTCAAAGGGATTACGAAAAAGCAACAAAACTACCTGAAGACTTTGTTGTTGAATACACTAAAACTAGAGTGATGGCTGTTGAAGCTTGGAGGGAAGCACGAGCTGACAATGATTTTTCTAAGTTTCAACCTTTTCTAGAGAAAATATTTGAAATGGCAAAGCAGTACGCTAACTATATCAATCCAAAGGTTCCTCCATATGAGGTTCTTCTCGATGAATTTGAACCTGGAATGTCAAGCGAAAAATATACAGACATTTTTACACCCTTAAGAGAAGCAACCATTGAGCTCATAAGGAAATGTAAAGAAGCACCTATTCAACCAGATACTTCTTTGATATATAGAAAAGTTCCATTAGATATACAGGATAAATTGTCCAGGGATATAATTCACTTGATCAATTTTAATATGGATAAAGGAAGAGTTGATGTTTCGACACACCCATTCACAACTGGAGCATATGATGATGTACGAATAACTACAAGATATCAAGAAGATGATTTTACAAGCTCGTTCTTCTCGGTTATGCATGAAGGTGGTCATGGATGTTATGAACAAAACCAAGCAGAGGAGTGGAAATATCAACCTGTAGGGAATTACTGTTCTTTAGGACTTCACGAATCTCAATCTAGATTTTACGAAAATACTCTTGGGAGAAGTAAATCATTTTGGTTCTATTATTTGGATAGATTCAAAGAGCTAACAGGAGATATTTTCTCCGACGTTCAATATGCGGATTTCATTCGTGCAATTAATGTAGTTGAACCTTCCATGATAAGAGTTGAAGCAGATGAAGTCAACTATAATCTGCACATAATCCTTAGATTTGAAATTGAAAGAGATCTTTTTGCAGGAAAAATTGAGATAAAGGATTTACCTAGGATATGGAAAGATAGAATGAGGGATATGCTTGGTATAGAAGTCAAAAAAGATAGTGATGGTGTTCTCCAAGATATTCACTGGAGTGGAGGAACATTTGGTTATTTCCCAACATATTCACTTGGTAACGTTTATGCTTCTCAATTCTTCAACGAATTGACTAAGGACATCCCAGATTGGAATACCAAATTAGAAAATGGTGATGTATCTTCAATCTTGAACTGGATGAAAACCAACATCCAAGAGAAAGGGAATCTTTACGATGCTCCTGAACTTGTTAAAGTTGTCACAGGGGAATATCCTACTCCTCAATACCTTATTGATTTTTTAGAGAAAAAATACTCTGAACTCTATGGATTCTGAAGAATCCTTCCTTTTTTGTATAATGGTGGTTTTTTTAATAACAAAATGACATTGTATAGTTATGAATGACAATTATAAACCACTTAATGTTGTAGCTGTTTTTGCTCACCCAGATGATGAAGCAGGAGCAGTTGGCACATTAATGAATCATAGCGATCGTGGTGATAATGTCTATGTTATAATGTTGACTCATGGCGAGAATGCATCTTCTTTGAAGGGGACACATGATGAAATAAAAATGATTAGACAAGGACATGTTAACAAAATCGAAAAAATCATGGGGGCTCAATATCGACTGATGAACCTTCCAGATTCAGGAGTTTTTCCTTCAGTTGAAAATGGTAAGAAAGTTGCTAGGATATTCAAACAACTTAAACCAGATATCATAATTACTTGGGGGAAATCAACAACTACAGGAACTGGGCATCCAGATCACAGGTATACTCATGATATAGTTCTTGATGCAATTTCTTATGCTAGATATAAAGAAGATGATAGCAATTTAGAACCTCATCGAAAACCTATAAGTCTATATACACCAAACATAGGAGATGATCCCAATATTCAAAACTGTGTTTACATTGATGTAACTGAACAACATGAAAGAATAATGGAGTTCTTCAACGTTTATGAAGAAGCATATGGTGAATGGCCAGTAAGAGCATATAAGCTAGCAGGCATGTTAATGACAGGCAGAATGGCTTATGTAAAATATGCGGAATCTTTTAAAAAGATTAATTGGGGATCGGCGAGAAAATACTTAGATTAGAGATTTATTTCTCAAATACCAAATAATTCGACTTTTCTTCACCCATTATATTTATTTCACCAAGTTCAATGTATTTCTTCTTTTTTCCTTCTCTACTTATATTGAAATACCATGTATCCCCAGTCTTTTTCTCTCCTTGTATTTTTACGATTTCATAATCACCGTTATTAAATTCGAGTGAATCTCCATCATCAAGGTATATTTCTCCTTCAACTTCCGAATCTTTTGGATACACTCTAAGAGAAATTTTCGATTTGTAAATCTCGCCTGTATGCTGAATAGGTTCGTTAATGTAAGGTATAATCGAACCTTCCTTCACAAACAGAGGTATCATTTCCAAAGGTACATCAATTTCATGTACTTTTCCACCATCGAGAACAAGTTCTCCACAGAAACTATACCACTTACCTTGAGGAAGATAAACTTCTCTTTTTCTTCTAATCTTCTTAAGAACAGGAGCTAAAAGCAGATTATCTCCGAACAAATATTCGGTTTCTGACCATTCAGCAATATGGCACATAGGATCCTTTGAGAAATCTACCCACAATGGTCGAAATGCAGGAACACCAGTCAGACAAGATTGTCTTATACTATTATAGATATAAACCATCAGAGAATATCTAAATTGGATAACATGTCTAATAATCCTCTCTGTTTTCCTTCCATAAACCCACGGTTCTTGAGAACACTTTTTGTTAATTGTGTGATTTCTAAAATATGGATATAAACACCCAGCTTGATACCAGCGAATAAGAAGTTCTGCACCGGGTTTTCCAGCAAAACCTCCAATATCAGGACCAATCATTACTTGTCCAGAAGCAGCCATATTCAGCATCATGGGTATAGATAATTGTAAATGCCCCCACTTTGCAATATTGTCACCTGTCCAAGTCCCTGCATATCTATGAGTCCCTAGGTATGCTGACCTAGAATTGATGTAAATTCTATTATTTGGGAGAAGTTTTTGTAATCCCTCATAAGATGCTTTAGCCATTAAATGTGCATATTCATTATGTACTTCTTTATGTAAGCGAGGTTCTCCTTCTCCAGGATGTATAACATCATCATCTATTGTTCCTTTATCGTTGAATACAGATGGATCATTCATATCAATCCAAAAACCTCTAATGCCTACCTTTGTTAATGCAACAAAGTGGCTACCAAACCATTCACGTGTTTTTGCTTGTGTAAAGTCAGGGAAATGACAATCACCAGGCCAGACAGGACCAATATAAACAGAATCATCTGGATTTAAGCAGAAATGTTTTCCTTTGATTCCTTCCTTGTATATCTTATAATCAGGATCTACTTTGACTCCTGGATCAGTCATTGCCATTAAACGAAAACCTTGCTTAAAAAGATCATCAGACAATTTCTTTGGATTTGGAAAATGTTCCTTATTCCAGGTAAATATTCTATATTCATCCATATAATCAATGTCTAAGTGAATATAATCACAGGGTATTTTCCTGTTTCTGAATTCTAAGGCTAGAGCTCTTACTTCTGATTCAGGATAGTAAGACCATCTACTTTGGTGATGCCCTAGTGCTGAAATAGGTGGGAAAGGAGCTCTACCAAGTAAATCAGCTATTTTTCTAAATACCTTGTATATTGTAGGTCCGACAATAATGTAGTAGTTTATACCACCACCATTAACATAATATTTTGTTGAACAATCATCATCGTCACCAATTGTAATTTGGCTTCTATTAGGGTTATCATAAACAATAACATAACAGAAACCATTTGATCGAACTACGATTTGGATAGGCTGAGATTGATATAATTTTGAATCATTTTTACTATAGGAAAATGAATCTGTATTCCAGAATGAGATGGTTTCACCTCTTTTGTTTAAAGGCCCACCTTTCTCACCAAAACCATAATGATTTTCGCAAGCTACACCCGGTAATTTTTCGATTTTGTACCAATCTTCTTCATGATAACAAGGAAATTCTTCAGTATAAATTTGGAATCCAAATCCATCTTCAAAAGTGATCTGGCTAGTTTCTTTGTCAATCATAGCAACAATGAACACAGTTGGACCAGATTCTTGAGTAATGATTATTTTTTCTTCCTCTTTCTTTATTACTAATCCTGGTGCTGATTTATTGTCTTGAATTACCGCGTCGGTTTGCGGGATATCAGACAGCTGTTTAGAGATTCTAACGTTTAGAACACCATTAGCAATAGATTTTATTTGAAATTCTCCATCATCTAACGTAGCTTTAAAATCAAATTTGCGAACTTTACTAGACGATAGTTTTCCCATTTTTTTCCATTTAGACTCGTCTTCTGGTAAAACCACTTCATTATATTGCATCATTTTTTTTCTGATGACATTATTCAAGGCGAATTTAACTATCCAAAATGGTACTTTTCCTATTAATTCACTAGACATTAGGTGTACAGTCTATCAAGAAATTAAAAATCTATCGAGGAGTTGATTCTGTTGTGATTTAAATGAAAACGAAGATAATAAGTGCTACAAGAAATGTACCTAAGGCAATCCCAGTAATGGTGAAAGCATTTGCAGGTAGAATTTTGAGATCAATAGTTACTTTCTTAGAGAAAGGTGCCAAAGGTTTCATCTTTCCTGATAT
>BPTM01000166.1 GCA_023705945.1 Candidatus Heimdallarchaeota archaeon | reverse complement strand
TGAAGATACAATTGATATTGATATCGAAGATTAAGTAACTGGTGATAAAACAATGCCAATTTTAAGATTGCTAACACTGGTTCCTCCAGACCAATCAACGGAAGATTGCACTTCTGCTTTCCACAACCATTCTCCTAGTGGAAATGATATAGTTGGCGAAAGTATAGCATAACCAGAACTGTTGGTAACAGCTGTATTAATAAAAATCCATGACTGTCCATCATACCATGAGAAAATTACTGTTACCCCCTCTGGGTATGTTCCATAGATAGATTCAACATGTACAATAAAAGTTGCTGACTGAGAGGATTCTTGATTGATATCAGCTGTTGTGATAATAAGATCACAAGAAGTACAAATAAGATTTATGCTTGCTATAGAACTGATATAATTAGTTGAAGAATCAAACAGAAAATCAACTGCTATATTTCCACCTGAGGGCACGGTATAATCTAGAACAAAATACCCATTCTCATCAGTAACGACGATATATTGTTGACCAAGAATGGTTATTTTTACCATTTCATTTGCAATCCCACTACTACCGGAAATCAAACGTCCTGTAATGCTAATAGTTTCTTGATTAACACAATTAATATCCATGAGCTGCACAAAAGAGCTACTCGCAGGGATACAAGCGACATAGGTTATGTGAGGAACAGCTGAAGGATAATATATTACTCCATTTTCTGAAAAATCTTCTGTGGTTATCATGATATTGAGTTCTTCACCAGCTTCTAAATCTAGAACAATCGTGCAGGAAGCAAAGCCTGATTCATCTGTAGTTAAGTAAATGTAATCAAACAAAAAATCAAAATAATTGGGAAGTGAGATGAAAATCTTGACTGTAATATTTTCAAGAGGCTGTCCTAAATAGTTTGTTACATAAACCTCTATTTCAAAGTTTGAATTGTAGGCATAGGTTTCATTATGCAGTAAATTAACAGAAATACTGACCTGATCTGCCATAACTGAAAGAGATATTGATTGCTCGAAATTATAATAGTTAACAGAACTTACTCGAACATACAAAACAAATTCTCCGGGGTCAAAAAACTCACTGGCAAAGAAGTGATTGCCATAGCCATCTTGATCTGAAGAAAATATCCCAAGTGAAGTGTTTATTCCTGTGCTTTCACTATAAATCTGTAGTTCATAGCTGAAGTTTGGAAGATAATCAGATTCATTATCTAAAAACCTGAAAGATACATTCAGTGGGTCGTTCCAATAGTTTGATAAAGAAGCTTCAGCCTCTAAAGTGATATTATTCGGAGTAATACTAATGTCTCCATAAATTGTGGAGGTATAATCATAAAGTTCTGAATCTAAACTAACAGAAATCCAGAAAGAATTTGGATAGAATCCAGCATTCCAATCAATAAATCCAATGGATGTCGTAGCTGTTCCAGTTGCATCCGTTGCAACAAAAATGGGATCTAATGACCCAGTCATAAAGAAAACAACCATAACTCCAACTAATGGTGTGTTGTCATTATCCAATAGTTGAGCTGATAATTCATATGCAGCAAGATTAGCAGAATTGATTTTATTACCATAGATAGTATTTACCTCTGGTACAGAAATAACAACAGTTTCCTTTTCTCGTAGAGTTTCAGCGTAAGAAGTTAGAAGGTTGCTAACAGCTTTGAAATAAACAGTTCCTGATGACTCATCAACAAGATATTCAACAGTAGCAAAACCATTGGAGTTTGTGAGGGAAGAATCGACCAGCAGCCACGTTGCATTATCTTCTGAAGTATAGACGGAAACATCTTGATTTTCAAGAGGTTGGTGATAGATATTCTCTACTTTAGCTACTAAATCAATTGTGTCAGAGTATTCAGCTGAAGGAGGACAAGTCAATGTTAAGAATTCAGGAATAATTGAATCGATAATGTTCAAATCCCAAAAATCTGCAGATGAATCATATATGTTGGATGAATCAAAGTAAGAAGAAACTATCCTATGTAATCTATCAACAGAACTGGAAGAATCGTAAAGTAAGGAAGACTCTCCACTAGAATCAACAGCTGTTGTTTGGATTTTCGAACCTTGATAGACAGCAAATTGAATATCAACAGCTGTTTGTTCAGTCCATAAACCACTGTTATACAAATAAACGTTATTTGAATCAATACCAGAGGCATCATCAGAATATTGAAGACTGAAACCTCCAGTAGATGAAAGAATGGCATAATAAGTGTTCCCTGCTGTCAAACTGGAATTAACTTCTGTAGATAAAGGATGATCTCTATAAATGAACATTAAAGACGATGAAGGATTATTTTTGTGGAAATTAAACGTGTGAACAGATATTTCAGATTTCATCAGATAATTGGTTTGAAAATCAGTAAGGCTTTCAGATAAATAGAAATCAAGTTGGCTAGATGACATGGAAGCTAGAACTTGAGATATATTATACGAAAAAGCCATGTAATCAATACTGACAGGTAAAGTAAAAGCAACAGCAATTTGTGTATCAGAAAATGTTCCGGCTGAAGGTTGGTTATCATCAAGAGTTGTAACTAAATCGTACCAATGATGGTCACCTCGATCAACAGGAAAACGACCGATTAATTCAAATTCTGTTCCAGCTGTGAGTTGGACCGTATCTCCTTTTTGAATAAGAGAAGAGTTGCCTGTTAAAGATGAATAACTCATGTAAGTAGCAGGAGTAAGAAGATGTAATGGATTAGGTGAAGAGCTTTCACTTTGTTCTTGTTGATTGGGAGAAGGTATAATCTGAATGATTTGAGCAATATCTCCAAACTCCAGATTTTCGAGAGAAATAGTATGTATTGGTTCAGTTATATTATTGCTCTCTGGGATCATTCCTTCGATTATTGAGTGACCAATAGGTTGGGGAAATACTAAAATGAAGAAAAGAAGGAAACTGATTTTACGCATAAATACTCACCTCTCTATAATTTAACAAATTCCGTTTGAACCTCTTCTTCTTCTTCTGGTGGTGTCTCTATACCAGATTCCATTTCCAGAGCTAATTTTCTGTGATTAGCTTCTTCTTCAACATCAGTAATGCCAAAAGCTCCGAGAGAAAAATGACACTCATTTTGAGGTAACCAACCACAGTCAGTGATTAGCGCTCGTCTAGCATGTGGAGCATCATATTGATTACGAATCTTACTTGTTGCGCGCCTTAACCAAAGACGAATATCACTAGCGTGGCCGAGTACAAAACCCCCAACAGGTTGAATTTTATCCATTGCCGTAGCGAAAGGATCGGGGTTAGCCATAACTTGATTAGTATAAACAACCGCTAAATCGTAAGCTTCTGCTATTCTCATAAGAGAATGTAGGAACTTGTTCAGGTGCTTTTGCCTGCTAGCTAGTTCTCCTAATCCACCATACTCACTTCTGAATGGATCCATTAAGCTGTCAACGATTAGTAGCTTGACTTTATTCTTTGTAATAATTTTACCAGCTTCTTTGATTGCTTGCTCGATTTGAGCTAAAGTTCTAGTTGCTGCTACCATGAAACGATTTGTGTTCAGTTTCCCTTTCAGAATATTGTATGTATATTCATAATAAGAGAGAACTTGCTTAAGTCTCTGGCTGGAGAAGCTTCCCTCTGTATCAAGCCATATCACACCAGAATCTAATCCTCCAAAGTCTTCAGGAAGTAAGGTATTTGCAGCTAAGGAATAGCACATCTGGGTTTTTCCGCTTTGAGGTGCTCCATACAATTCAACAAAAGTACCTGTCGGTACTCCACCTTGTAGAAGAGTATCGAGAGCTTTGGAGCCAGTTTTTATTTTTTCTCTGATTGTTTCCAGTTCTTCCCTTTCTTCTAAAGATAGGAAAATACTACCTTCAGATTTTGCTTTAAATTGATCACGAAGAAGACTAGCTGTAGTATCAGTGATTCCTGGAAGTTTTTCTAACTCTTTTTGAGTAAGAGCTTTTATACCTCTAGGATCAACGATTCCCTCAGTAGCAAGAACCTTGTGAACTCTCTTCTTCATAGTGTCAGAGAGACCTTTGATTCCTGAAAGAAAAGCTAGTAGAGGGTCATCTGAAGTTTTAGCAGACTTCTTCCGAGTAGTAACTACTTTCTCTTCTTCATCTTCTATATTTTCATTTAATTGAGCCATGTCTTTCATTAATATTATAAGTAATTTCGTTTATAAACTAGAGAAACTAAACGCGAAACTATTAAGAAAAAAGAGAATTTGCCAGCTCAGTTGGGATTTTTTATTAAGTAGCAATTTTATTATCACTACTATTCCTGAGAAATAAATTGCTTCTTTAGTAAAACTACTGCACAAAAGATGATTATTATGAAGAAAAACGAAAATTCTAGAGTATAACCTAGCTTTTTTGTATCATTATAGGGAGAAAGGGGAGGATAAGTTATTGTGATATCATCCGAAAGTAAGTTATAACTGTCACAATTATTGAGTAAAGCAATGATAT
>BPTM01000165.1 GCA_023705945.1 Candidatus Heimdallarchaeota archaeon | reverse complement strand
ATGTAGAGAAAGTTAAACCAGATTGACTTACATGCCAAACGATTGGTTTACCATTCAAAAAATTATTATTAAATTGCATAGTTAGAAGATCAGGTAGGTCAATATCATACATTACAGAGATATCTCCTTCAGTAAACGTATTGTTATCTATAACTACAGAAGGAGAGTACCAAATATCTATTCCTTGATATTCACTATTTTCGAATGTGTTATTAGCAACTATCGTAAAGTCTGCCTCATATAAATAAAGAGCATTTTTAGTATCTCTAAATGTGTTCTTATAGATCTTCGCAGTTCCAGAATTGACTCTAATTATGTAAACTCCATCTCGAGGTGATTTAATAAGACAGTTTTGAATGATGAAGTATTTTGTTGTATCACTTATTTCAATTGCTGTTCCATAAATATTTGAGATTTGATAATTTTCGATTCTATAAGGATCACTAATAGATCCATCTCCAGGAAAACCATAAGTAATGAAATCATCATCAGAATCTATTAGAACACATTTATGAGTAGTATAGCTTAGATTATAGTTATCACTTATAGTTTGATAACTGAAGATTAAATTAATTCCCATATTAAAACTAAACAGAATTAGAAGAGTAATTAATACTTTTGAAAAGCAGTTTCTTTTAATTGGTTTATTTAGATTTATTTTCATTTAAAATCACTCATAATAAACTAATAAATTATATGCTTTAAATCTTATAAAGATTATGTAAAAGTAAGCCTTTAAAACCGGAAAATAACAAACAATTACAAACTCAAGATCCTATTATTTTTCATATTTTCTTAAATTTAGCATTGATTATTCTTAATATATTGAAGATTAACAACAATGATTAAATGACTTTGTATTAAGGTTACCTTCTTGGATATGGTAATTTGTTGTTAGCTAAGTTCTACCCGTGTTTTACGCTTGTTTTACTTGTTCAACAGAGGATTGACAATAAGTGATCCTTTTTGAGCAAAATAATTGCCAATTTCTTCTTGTTTTTCAATATATGATTCGTCATAATGTTTAATCTTATACAATGACATGCATAATTTTATATTGAGACACTTATATTTACTATTAGTTTAATAAAATGTTTTTGAAAAAATGTTTGTTAAGCTGCTTATATTCTGTTTCGATGATATTTATGATAATGAATAACACTATCTCCAAAAGAGAGGTTGTCCCATATTGAGCGGGGATTCAACAAAAATAAGACGTTTTAACATAGGATTACTGAACAAAAAAAGGGGTAATTTTGAATTACAGGAAAAATTTTCAGTTTCTAATAAGGTTGTTGACGAAACATTCAAAGAGGTCGCACATCACCGACAAGCTTTGATTGATTCGGGATATGACGTTTGTACAATAGATTGGGGTCCGGATTTTATTAATGATTTAAGAAAAGCAAACGTTGACCTTGTATTTAACGTTTCCAGTATGGTGGAAGCTGCAATATTAGAAGAGATTGAGATACCTTATGTTGGATCTGATACTTTCACAATAGCAATTGCAACAGATAAATCACTTACAAAAAAGATATGGCAGCATACGGGTTTGCCAACATCACCTTTCCGTGTAGCAAGAACAGAAGCAGATTGTCAGATCTTTAAGGGAAATCCACCTTTTGATTATCCACTTTTTATAAAACCTGTAGCAGGAAGAGGTAGTGCTGGAATAAATGAGGACTCTGTTGTTGAAAACTATGATCAGCTAGTAAAAGGTGTCCTAGAAAGATATGAGACAATAGGACAGCCAGTCTTGATTGAGAGATTCTTGAAAGGAAGGGAAATAACATTCGGTATTTTAGGTAATGATGAAAATATAAGGGCACTCCCACCTTTGGAGATAGTTTTTAGTGAAGGAGAAGTCACATTGACATATGAGCAGAAAGAAATGGATAATGATCGTTTTTTCTGCCCTGCAAAACTAACAAAAGAAGAAACATTAGAGATGCAATTGCTAGCAATTAAAGCTTACAAAGTATTAGGTTTTATGGATTATGGAAGGATAGATATTATATTAACAGAGGACGGACCCTTACTGCTTGAAGGAAATACTTTTGCAGGTCTGATGTGCACGCCAGTAGAAAAACCTCATAGCTATATAGGATCTATGACTGTTACAGAAGGAAAACATAGCAAAGAATTACTTGATGAAATAGTCCTGGCTGCTATAAAGAGGTATGATTTAAGATAGAGTGACGGGTATGATAACACCCAGGATAGAGATAGACCTTGCAAAAATTGCACATAATGCCAAAAAGTTGAAGGAACTATATAGTTCAAAAAACATCACCGTAATTGGCGTCACAAAGGTGGTTTGTGGAGACCCCAAGATCGCTGATGTCTTGATAAAAAATGGAATAAATACTCTTGCCGATTCAAGGATAGCCAATATCAGGAGGATGCGTAAGGCAGGTATACAGGCACAGTTTTTCCTATTAAGAACACCCATCCCTAGCCAAGCTGAATCAGTAGTAAAGTATGCTGA
>BPTM01000164.1 GCA_023705945.1 Candidatus Heimdallarchaeota archaeon | reverse complement strand
CAAGAAGACGTTCAAGAAGACGTTCAAGAAGACGTTTTAACAAAAGATACTAAAACGAAAACTTCACAGACTTCTCTAGATACTTTTTTAGAAAAATAGTTCTGAATAACTAATCATCCATATCCTCTTGTACCTTTGTAAACTGTTCTCCTAAGGGGAATACCATGCCTGCAGAGAGAAGAAATTGTAGCATCTTTTTGAAATTTGATACCCTATATGTGTTGGAACCCATCTTTTTACGAACCATTCTGTTGTCTATCAAATATTCTAGACACTTAGAAACATCTTCCCCGCCTATACCTGTAACCTCAATGAGCTCTTCTAGGCCCATTCCCTCCTCATATAGACTCAAAGATACTGCAATCACTCCAACATTTACCCTATCTATGACTTCTGTGGGTAGGTCAACATCAACTTTCTCATCATCTTGATTCATTATTACCACCAATTTTGTTTTTTTCTTGAGTAAGAATAATTGAGAAATAAGTTTCTACTAATGGGGAGGGGATACCTATGTCCTTTAATTTTTTACTAATATCTTTAACTGACATGCTATTACGGAGTTGGTTGTATTGAAAAGCAACAAACTCACCATATTCCCATGGATAAACAATCCATGATTGAGTTTCTTTAATGAAGTAATTTGGTGTGATAATGCTATGTTTTTTGTAATATAATGTTGCAGATTTTATTTCCTTAGGATTCTTCAATTTTATGTGTTCAATAGCAGCTTCAAGGCTTTTTCCAGAGTCAGCTACATCATCAACAATCAAAACAACTTTACCTTCAACATTTTCTGATATTTCCTGTGTGATGATAGGATCATCTGATGCTCTTGTAGTATTATCGTAAAACTCAATTTTAATATTAGCCGTTCTCCGATTACCATAGAAATCTGCGAGTAATCGAGCAGGAATCCATCCTCCTCTAGCAATTCCAACAATAATCTCAGGGAAGTATCTCTCCTCAACCATTTTTTCAAACAAGTAAAATGTCATCTGATAAGCTTGATCCCATGAGACTATCTCATAATCAGTCATAAATCCCCACAACTCCAAAAACATTTTCTTGTTAAAAAAGATTCTTACTGTATCCCACTATAACCTATTCACAAACTTCTTATTTTATATAGTCGAATTTGAATCTTAAAGATGAGTAATTATGTCCTTCATAGAAAGATTAGAATTAACACAAGAAGAAAAACAAATTTATCAACTTCTTATGGGATGTGGACAGTTAACCTCTTTTGAAACCGCTCAATTTAGTAATTTACATTTATCTAAGGTAAATGTAGCTCTAGATGCTTTGATAAGTAAAGGTGCCATCGGAGTTTCTGAAGGGTATGTTAACAAATATTATGTTAAAATCCCATTAGACTACTTAGCTGAAACCAGTGAGAAACTGAGTTCTGATATTAAGACAAATCTTAATGAAACTACTAATTTCATACAAAGTAAAAAAGAGAGTTTCAGTCAGTTAAGAGAAAATCTTACTAGACGGTTAGAAGAAAACACAGAACAAAAGAAAGAAGCAATTGATAGCTTGCTTGCTGAAACTAATACATCTCTAAATGCATCAAATCAACTACAAAAACAAGCAGTAGCAGAAAAATCTGAAGTTTTAATCTCTAAATACAATACGTTAGGAAAAGAAAAAGAAGCAGGACTCAATATAGCAATTAAGGAATACTTAGATACAAATGTGAATAGTTTAAATCAAGCTAAAACCACGCTGAATACTGTTGTAGGAAATATAAAGCAACAAACCGAAGAATCAGTCTCAGTTTCAAATAATCAAATATCACAACTTTCACAGGATTCCATTAATACAATCCAATCTGTTTCCGAGTCATTACAACCAAAGCTAAACGAATTACATCAAAAATACTTATCTGAAGTTAACGAATTGATGCAGCAAATAGAACAAAGTATCGCTGTTTCTAAATTAGATGTTAGAGCTTTCAATAGAACACAATCAGAAAAATATCTCGGATATTCTTCTGAAATAACTAGGAATGCTGAAAAGAATGTTGATTCTGTTTCTGAAACTGTTTCAACAAACCTTCAAGATTTAGGCGGATCATTAGACTTGATACTTAACCGAAAAGTAGAGGAACTTTCATTAAATGTTCAAGAAGCTGTTAACTCACTCAATGAGAAAATTGAAAACATAAAATCTACTCTTGTAAGTGAACTACAACAACAGAAGAATACAACTATTTCTGCAACAGTTTCACAGATTAAAGAGAGCATGGCTCTAAAATACACTGATCTTCAAAACAATGAACAAAACCAGAAAAACAATCTAGTAAGCGAACGAGATATGTTTATGCAAAAGCTAGAAAGTCATTATAACGAGACAATTCAAAGTTATAATGAAAAACTCAGTGAAGTTAAAGTAGGAGCAACTGAAAGATTTACTTCATTCAACGAAGAATTTTCAAGTAGGTTCAATGAAATCTCGAATAGTGTTGTTGCGAATTTGAATAGCAATATTCAATCATTTCATACACTGTCTAAACAACTCAACTCAGTTTTTTCAAATTCATATGTTGCTGGTTCTAACCAATTGAAAGAAAAATGGTCAGATTTGATAAGCAAGGCTGAAACATTGATTCAAGAAAGTGAAATAGCTATAAAACAACACTCTCAAGAAGTTTCAAATTTAGTTCAAACAACCACTTCTTCGTTTAAGGAAGAGTTAAACAGCTTTTTACAGCAATCACTAGATTCCGCTGTAAGTGCAGTTGGTAAAATAGCAAATGCATCCAAAGCAAATATAGAAGAGGGTAAACAACTGCTTGCTGGCAGTCTTAATTCAGAAGTAGAGGATTCAGTAAAATTTATCGGAGATAATAACCGTAAAATGTCAGACACAGCAAACTACCTTCTGAGCATGACTATGAAACTGAAAAACGATTTTAGAACTCTAGAAGCTACTTCAAAAGAAACAACCATCCCCCCTGTTCAAACAACATCTATTGTTGGTCTAGAAGCTGTTAAAGAGAATATTGCTAGAATTGTTAAAGATACAAAACGAGGAGTTACAATACTATCTCCAATAAAGGAATACATCCCCTTAGATTCGATTAAATTACTACCGACAACAGCTAAAGTTACTTTGGTAACAAAACTGGATGAGGATACAGACGGTGATTGGATTTCTTCAGCATCAGAATCTCAAGCAAATGTAGAAATAAGAAGATTCAGAGATACTGGAACGGGTGTTGAACTACCAAGATTCATCGGTGTTGAAAGGGAAAATGAAGAAGTTCTTATTGCAGCACAAGATGAAGCTACTGGAGAAGTTGTGGGGATCTTAAGTAAGTCTACTTACTTTGCAAAGCTAGTTTCTTACATAGTTATTGCTGACTTTGCTAGAGGAAGATCATCTCAAATAAAATAAATGAAATTTACCTCTTTTCTCTTTCTTTTTCATTACATTGGACAAATTATGATAAACGAGAATCACATAAAGATTGAGAAGACTTTAAGAAGTTGTTCAAAAAATGGGAATCAAAAATAAGGTGTAAAAGAAAAATGCCAACCGTAGTAGACGCTGATTGTTGTATAGCTTGTGGTGCTTGTGTAGATATATGTCCCGAAAATGTTTATGATCTAAAGGATGTTGCAGTTACTACAAGAAAAGAAGATTGTACAGATTGTGGATTGTGTATAGACGAATGCCCAAGTGAATGTATAGACTTTGAGTAATCCTTTCTACTAGTTTCTATCTTTTTTTTGTTCTTACAAGTTTCCTATTTTACGAAGTTTTTGTCACTTTTTACATACATATTTATTTATTGTATTCTAATTATTCAATTAGATATGGAATCTCTTACTTGTGTTTATTTGAAGACTTTATCCAAAACTGGAGGCGATAATCCTCGAACTACTATTCTAGTAGATTCTGAGAATAGAAACTTTGTAATTAATCTTTGGTCTCCTTGGCATGTTATAGGAGAATACATTCAACCGTATACTTTACTTAAGCTGTTCAATATTGAAAAGATACAAGATAAGGATTCTGTCTTCTTTTCAGCAGGATCAAGTTCTGTAGTCGTTGTGGATCCAGATATATTGATTAATGCAACGGCTGTAAACAACGTTTCTTTTTGTCCGAGGAGTTATTATCTCAATGAAATAGTTGGTGAAACAGCATCACCCTACATTGCAATTCGTGGTTCAATCATTCACGATAGTTTTGGTTCTGCAATAGCAAGCGGAACTAAACCTTCAGAACAGCTATCCTCTGTTATCGATTCTTTTTCACTACAGTTCGAAAAATTCGGTTACACCAAAGAAGCTGTTAACAAGGAATTGAGAGAAATGGCAGAGAGCCTCGATTCTTTTGTCGAAAGGTTGAAGGGTGATTCTCTTCCTGAAATCTTGTTTCTTTCACCCACTTTTGGTATTCGAGGGAGAATCGATCTTTTCAATTCAGGACACATATATGAACTCAAAACTGGAAAGGTTCATGCAGATGACAATATCCGATTTTCTGATTTACTTCAAGTTACACTCTACAAATATGGTCTTGATGATTATTTGGATTTGTCAAATCCCAGTGATGGTACTGTAATTTATGTTGGAACTAACAAAGCTATTCTTAAGAAGGCACAACCTTCTTGGAATCTTCTTAGATATGCGATAGAACAGAGAAACATTGCCTACCGAATTTCATACTTGGGATATAATCCACCTATTTTACCAGAAGATAAAATGAACAGATGCAAAAAATGTTCTGTAAAACACTTTTGTGCGATGGTTTGTGCAGGTTTAAATCAAGAAAGAAGATGCTCAACCTGTCCTCATGATTTGTTATGTACGCACAATGCTATGCCTGATACATACCGAGAATACTTCAACCGTTTTACCAATTGGATACGTGAAGAAAGAAATGAATCATCTCAGAACTTTGCAAATTTATGGAAATTAGATATAAACCAGAGAATTGCCAAAGGAAAAGCAATAGATGGTTTAAAGCTTGAAAGCGAAATAAAGGAAAATGGAAACACTAAATTGATTTTTTCTTGCAATAATATGTCTGAACTGAGAGAAGGAGATATTGTCGTTTTAAGTCAAGGAAGCATACAAAAGGGCAGTGTAATTACGGGAGCTATTTCTAGTATCTCAAAAAACTCACTTGAAGTATCGACTAGGGCTGTTGCTGAATCTATCTCTGCCGTAGATCTCTATTCATTAGACGTAGGATTTAGAAGACAGCAAAGGGGGTTGTTCAATTTAGCTTTTAAGAGAAATAATTTCAGACAAATTATTCTTGACACTATCTCTCCGACTATTAAGTCAGTTAAGGGTGAGTTTGTCAAAAATAACCCCGTACAAAACGAAGGCATTGAACGGATATTAGGAACTAAAAACTTCTCCTTAATTCAAGGACCTGCGGGAACGGGTAAAACATATGTCATTGCAAAATCGGCTATAATCCTAGCAAAAAATGGTGAAAAAGTTCTTCTTACTGCGTTTACTAATCGGGCAGTTGACAACATATGTTCTTATCTGATAGCAAATCACTTTACCAATTTTGTACGGTTAGGACGAAAATATTCTACACAAGATGAAATTAAAGATTATACTCTTGAAACATATAAAGATAAAAATCCAGATAAATCTTTTTCTCAGTTGTTGAATGAGATTCCTATTATCGTTGCAACAACATCTACAATATCTAGCCCAAATTTTGAGAGATTAGGGATACAAACAATCATAATTGATGAAGCAAGTCAGATGACAGAACCTACTGTATTATCAGCTCTGATGGAAGGGGATAGGTTTATTCTAGTAGGGGATCATAAACAACTACCTCCAGTAGTACAGAGCCAAAAAGCTCAGACAGAAGGGTTGAGTGTTTCATTATTTGAGAGATTGGCTAATCTCCACCCAGAATCTATTCATCTATTAACTCATCAGTTTCGTATGAATGAGAAGCTTGTAGATTTTTCCAATGAAAAATTCTATGAAGGAAAACTGAAATCGTTTGATAACTTAGTAAAATTACAAAATCTTCTTGACTTAGGTAATTTTAGCGGAGATTATTCTCAATTAGATTACCCAGAAATTTATGACCCTAAGACACCTTTAGTTTATGTTCCTGTAAGAGGAATGTTTCACCATGATAAAAAAATTAACAAAAAAGAAGCTGAATCAGTTGGACATATAGTGAAAAATTTTTTGAAACTTGGTTTGACTATTAATCAAATGGGAATAATTGGTCCTTATAGGGGGCAGGTTGGAGAAATAAGAAGACATCTTCCACCAAATCTCACAACTGATACCGTTGATCGGTTTCAAGGAAGTGATAGGGAATTAATTGTTCTTTCCTTAAGCGAATCTCAGTCGAGTGGAAGTAGAGGATTTGGAGATGAACGAAGGTTAAACGTAGCAATAACAAGAGCAAAGAAAAAGCTTATTGTTGTAGGTGATCCACAAATCAACAAAGGAATTCTGAGTGATTATGTTACTTATCTGAAAACTAATGCCTATGTTGCTGTTATCGAAGAACAGAAGAGCAGAGAAATACTAAAATTTGATGAAGAAAGTATAGTGGTCGCTGACAATCTTTCCAAAACAGCACGTTTTTTCAAAAAGGTTCAGAGTAAAGGAAAACAGCTTTTAGAAAATCAGGAATCCAAATATAAGTGCATGGTCTGTTTTCAACAGGTTTACGAAAATGCTCTGGAATGTCCACTTTGTGAGCATCTCTTTCATTATGAACATTTGGTATCATGGATAAGCAAAAAGGGTAGATGTCCATATTGTAAAACAAAACTAAGTATATTCAAAACTGTTTGAAAACTAAAATAAAAAGAAAAGAAAAAAGAAAAAAAGTTTCTTTATTTCTTGTATTTTTTGAATCCAACAATTGCTGCTAGTCCTAAGAATGATAGGAATACTAAACCTGCAATACCGGCACCGTTTGTATCTGTTGGAATAGTGAGATCATATCCCGCTGCTTCCATGTAACCTTTTGCGATATCTAGGTCGTAGGCATAAAACTCTAGAGAGTCATCAAATCCGACAACTGCGTCAGGACATGGAATAACTCCAGGAGCTCCTAATCCTTCGAGAATTTCTGCTACAATTGTTTCACGAGGAATTGCATGACTGATAGCTTTTCGAATGCCCTTTGCTGCATCAGCTGTACCAACTGGGGTAAGTTCTCCAGTACCCATTATTGGATGCCTCATATTAACACCAATTTCTTGATGTGATGGATCCTTAATTAGAACTCCTTCTATACCAGATACGCCTTCAAAGTCAGCTAATACGGGGTAGTATTGAGCATCCATAATGTCAATTTCACCTGCAATCAATTCAGCTACTGCGCTGTCTTTACCATATATGTAAGTTAGATACAGTTCATCCAATAAAACCTCTTCTAAATAGAAGTCGTTGGGTATCATTTTCATGACGCTTAATGCTGGATCGAAAGCTTCCATCATGAAAGGTCCACAAGATGTGACAAGAATGTCTTTAACATCACCAGTTAATGGAACTTCAGCAAAGATCTCGTAACCAGATGAGACAATTGCTGGTTCAACAATGCTTTTATCAATTATACCAAAGGTTAGTAATGCGGTTGCAAAGTTATATACTGCTTTTAATTCAAAGAGCATCTCACCACCAGCTACGTCTGAACCAACAATAGAGATAGAGTCGTTGCTTTCAAACCATTTGGTCAAATAACTATAGTCTTGGCTACCTACGCCAGGTGTCATGATCAATTCATAGCTGTACTTAACATCGGATGGTAATACTGGATCACCATTGCTGAATTTTGCATCAGGATCTAAGAACACTGTCATGTTGATTTTGCCATCTATTACCTCAGAAATTGTTGAACTCAGAGCAATTTGTTCTGTGTAATCATGTGTGTCTTGTGCTCTCTTATAGAGACTTCCATAAACACATTGCATCCATTGCATATCATAGAATGAACTTACAACAAAGATGTTTGGCTCTTTTAGATCTGCTGGAATCCCGTATTTGATGATTTGATCATCTGGGTCATCCCAGTTCTCTGCTCTGTGATTAGAACTTGCAATCAACAATCCGTCAATTCCAACTAATCCTTCTTTGAAACCAAAGAGTGATCTTGGGTAGACTATACAAATAGCAGGTAAATCTTCATACATTATAGCTTGAAGTTCGTGTGCATATCCTTCTCTAGTTGTATCATTTAGTTCAGTTAGATATTGATCTAATTTTGTATCGTAAGCAGGATTTGAGTATTGATAATGGTTGTCACCATTTGGTATCATGCTTGCTGTATCATACAAACCGGTTGGATCCCAATCAAGTCCCCATGACCAACCAACAAAGAATAGGTCGTAACCAC
>BPTM01000163.1 GCA_023705945.1 Candidatus Heimdallarchaeota archaeon | reverse complement strand
TTACCTCCTTTCAAATGATTTGCTTGCTTTATACAAAAATGTCCTCCTTATTGAGGGGCATAAAGTAGCCGTACACTCCTAGCCGCAGCTCGACCGTGGGAAATAGGTTGCGAAAATCTCCCGCTACAGCATAAAGACAAAACCCCTGATCATCATGGTCGTCTATAGTGCTAAAGTGCGGGGGCACACCACTGGTGTGGCTATGGATATCGAGGACTGTGTCTGGCAGGGTCTCGTAGGTTACCGAGGCGGCAGTTTGTGTCTGGGATGGTACGCCCAGGCTGTAGTTACCCTGCCAGGTAAGCGCCAAGTACTGCTCTATATCCGGCTTACTGCATAATACTGAGAGAGCCAGGTTAAGGAAATACATTGGGATCTTCCCATGGAGCAGCTGGATGGACTCCCCGATCGGCGCGAGTCCTCTAACCGACTGGGGAGCAATACAGACGGTAGCCATAAGATGGGCATTCTTTGCCCGGAGGAATAGTCCCTCGGAAGACATGATGTAATCGTAAAATACACCGGATTCTCCCTGCAGCCCTGAGGTGGTGTTAATCAGATAGCCTACTGGTTTCATATATGGTACCTCGCTCCTAACGCACATTTGTTAGCCATCAGATGATTAACCTTAACCCCGCACATTCTGGCCACTGTAACCGGATCCGCCGGCACATAAGAGAGTGCTCCTTCATCAAGGTCGATGTAAGCTCCCATGGATGTTAGCTTATTTGTCAGTAGGCAGTGGACAAATTCTAGGACAAGTGTGGCCATAGCCTGGTTGATTGTAGGGCTCTGGTCATCGGTCGCCACTGCCTCGGCACAATCCGGCTGCCGTTCTTCCGGCACGCTCGGCGGTATCAGTAAAGACGGCAGCTGAAGGCAAGGCGACGGCAGCTTTTCAACAGTATGGCCATTAATATCAAATGCCTCGTTAAGCTCCTCCGGGTCGTTTTTATTGCCAATAAGGACCTGACCGGAATGGTAACCGTTGCCCGAGTCAATCCACCAGTTATTCTTAAAGTAGCGGTTATTCATACTATCAGCTATCTTGCCGCGGGCCTCCGGATTATCAACACAGCCGATAATAAGTAAGCAGAGATTTGAGATAGAGGTCATTCGTCCCTCCGTGTGATTGAACATATCTCTCTCATAGGGGTATATACTGTAGGCTATCTGCCGACCGTATTGACGGGCGAGTCGCTCGGCAAGTACTTGGGCTTTGAATTTTCCAACATCGCCTTCATAGAAGCTCTGCCGGAGCAGGTTATGGAGTTCGACCCGGTCTGGATCAACCAGCACCAGATCAATAGGGGAGCCAATCAGGATGCGGCACAAGCCTTCGGCAACGAATCCACCGGTACCTCCGCAGCCTACGACTACAACAATAGGCAGCTTGTCCCAATCGGGTGTTACAATGTAGCTCATCAGTTCACCTTCATATTCATCAAGTCTCTGATTGTGCCGTGCTCAACCAGGTCATTCATCGGGTATTTCTTCTTACCGTCCAGAAATACCCACAGCTCGAGGATATTTCTGGGAAACTTCTTTGACCGCATACTCAGGTCAGCCGTGGAGCTGAAGAATGAGACAAAGAAAGAGTGTATCATATCGTTTACCCGGGTAGGGAATGTATGGCTGCCAGGGCAGCAACGCCCGTTATTAAAGATGTTGGCCAGGGGCGCCCGGTAAACAACGTCAGTTTCTTTGGTGGGTTTCTTCTTCACCGCAAACACCCAGGGTGGCTGCCCTGGAGAGCAGAGAAATAGGAACCCGGGCAACGGTATCTTGAATCTCTTCGGCGGCTTTTTCAGATCTGTTTGCAGAGCCAGGATTCTTATTTGAGGCTCATCATATAGGGCGTAAAGCGGGCCGCCCCGGGTGTTCTGCCACCATAGAGTCCCCGCCGGCAGCAGGCCGGTGCTGAAGGAGAGCTCGCTTGACAGGGCATGGGCTACGTCCAATGCATCAACTAGCTTGGTAACTACAATCTCGTCCTGGAAGAAGGTTATTGTAGTAGCCTGGTGGTAAAAATCCAGCCGCAGGCGGAGAGAATCTGCCGGTATGCCCAGCTCCTTAGGAACTGCCCAGTTTAGCTTCGGTGAGTCGACCTTTAATTCAGGTTCACTCTTCATTGTCATCCTCGTCCTCCTCTTCGTTTTTTTGTTCAAGAGCAATCCAGTGCTCGGTTGGGTCATAAAAACTCTTCCCTTTTGGTACGGGAATCTTTTCAGGGTGTGCCTCCTGGATGAAAGTCAGGAGCTCGTTGAAATTGGGTATGGGGTCTTTTTCTATCCAGTCAACGATGTGGTCAAGTTTAGACCGAATTTCAACAACTTTTGGCCATTGGTCGGTCAGTATCTTGACGTTGTACTCACTCCAGATAAAAACAGGCTCCCCCCAGCCTTCCTGGAAACTGCAGTCATCATAGTTTGAATCGAGCAAGATGCAACCGGTATTCGAGAATGACCAATCAGCGAACGCCCCGACTCCGTCATACTTGGTGCCATCCGTGATTTTGCGGAGCTGCGCTGGGTACCAGCCTGCCACGGGTATGCGCCGGGCGATATCTTCGCCAACGATTCCCTGCACTGCATCAAGAAGTGGGACTCGGGCACCCGATAGTTTGTCCTCGGATGTTCTGCCCGTTGTGGAGAACTGAGCTTTGATTCCTGCTTTATCCGCGATTAACAGCGTACGGCGTATCGTCTCTTTCACCTCGGGTGTATTAGCCGCATCTTTCAACTTGATTTCATCGGGAGCTACTTTGACCACGGAAAACCCCATGGGCGCGACCCACACCCCGCCAATACTGAGGCTTTTAACCAAATCTATCACCCAACTGATATCGCTGCGAGATGGCTTGTATTCTGCGGTTGGTAAGAACCTTGGGTCAAATGGTACCGAGTCATCTTCCTCATCTCGATCATCTCCCTCATAAGGGTACGGTATGAGAGACAAGAGCAATAGATAACCGATTCGCATTCCGAGATCGTGGTACGCTGAATAGGACATCCCCATCAGCGTAACCGGCATACCGCTAATCATCTCACTTATCCGGCAATCAGTGTTAAGAGGCAGGGGATAATAGTGCTGCCCGAACAAGAAGGCGAACCGGTAAACGCGGCGGCTCCTGTCCTCGCCCAGAATATCCCTCTCGTGCTCCGGGAGAAAGGTGCGAATAAGGCGTAGAAATTCCTTTATAGTGTCAAGGTCGGCGAAAGCCTCAGCTAACTCCGATAGTACCGGAGGGCCTACCCGCAGCTCCTTCGCTAAAACCGAGAGCGCCCAGTTTTCCGGTAGAGGTGCCTGGGCGGTGTTAACCTGCTGGCCACTCATCATGTAATCGAGGGCGGCCTCATTGTTCTGCCTTATTATCTCTTGCAGGTCCCACACCTTATTTTTCTCCCTTCGCCCTAACACGTACGAGGGCATCTACCATTCTTATGGTGTTGGAGCCATAAACTTCGGCCTCCTTGGTGGCCAGGTTTATCTCTGGTGCAAGGTTTAGCATCTCGGCATAGTCTAGCTGACCGTTGATTATCTTTACCCGGTTAGCCAGCTCGATAATGAGGAGTTTCTTCTCCGGCACCTTCTGAAGAGCTGTGACTACTCTCTCAATGTTCTCAGCTTCGCTCATATTTAGCCTTTCACGCCGACGCGTTTCTTAAACCGGTAGATGGTGTCCTCGCCCTGTGTCTCCGTAGTCATGTCGGCATTTGATAGCTCGGGTAAAAAGCCGGCCATCATCTGCTTGAACTGGTCCGG
>BPTM01000162.1 GCA_023705945.1 Candidatus Heimdallarchaeota archaeon | reverse complement strand
ATGCCAGCCTTGAACCGACCAAAAACATGCTGACGCAAATCTTTAGTTACTTTCGGGATTAGCTGCAAATATACACCCCTTTTCGGCTTTGTCACATTTTCAAGTTAGTGTGAGACACGAAGGCCATGCAACCTCGGGGGAATAACAATTATGCTCTAAGCCGGTGGTCTGGTGTTGGGAGGTGGCGGGTTGAGCATCCCAACCCTGAAGTGTTCACCTGTCTCTTTGCGCTTCCAGCGCACCCTCTGCATCAGTGGCCAATTGAGCCTGATTGCGCCCTTATCATGAAGGGGGCATTCTTTTACACAGCAACCACCATAGAAGCATTCATCAGGGTATAATATGATTGGTGGTTTACCTTTTTCTGGATTCGGCATAAGCACATCGCTCATGCAGACCTCTACACACGTATCGCAACCATTACAGACATTATCGTCAAATATTACTGGCTTATTTGGAGTGACTAGATTAGGAACAGCATATGCCTTTTCCACTGTAATAGCCTCCTATTTCTTATGCGCTTCGTAGCTCTCTTTGAGAGAACCATAGTAGTCAAGGGGTAACTCGTCGACCTTCACCTCATTATCCTCAAGCTTTAGGGTAACCCACTTTCGCCACTCAGGAGGGTCATCCTCAGGATAGTCTAATCTTTCGAAGCTTAACCACCTGTTGCTTGCTTTCCGGGCTAAAGAAGCATGGATAATTATTTCACCACAGGTAAGAATATCCAGAACTTCCAGGGTACGCATTAACTCATGTGGGTTTCTGGCACAGAGTGTAGAGGCTTCAGCCTCCTTAATCTCGCCAAGTGACTTTAGGCCTATATTTATTAGTTCTTCGGTCTTAGTATCGCCACAGTAATCTTGCATAACCTTAGCAATTCCAGACTCTAGCTCCTTCCAATCTATACCATCGCTTCGCTCTATAGGTACGTAGACACGAGCCTTTTCACTGTCAACTTGTTCTGAGTTGACCACTGGCTCATCTGCTCTCATAGCATATTCCGCTGCCCTGTTACCAGCCCATCGTCCAGTACTGCAAGCGTGTGATGCCCCACAGCCATCAAATATTTGTTGCCCAGCGGCATAAAGTCCGTCAAGGTTGGTCTTTAAATCCCAGTCGTGCACTAAGCCACCATAACGCAGCCGCCGCCAGCCAGGAGGTGCCGGTGCCAACTCATATACTTGAAGCAAATCTTTATCAGGGTCAAAGCCAGCCTGGGTTAAATTGCGATAGACTGGCCAGGTATGACCTTCCTGGCCAACCATAAGACCAAAGATAGCACGCCGCTCATGCTCTGGCATGCCAGGCAGATCAGCATAAAGTGGTAAGGCAAACTCCCCCCTCTTTATGCGCTCAGCTAAGTCGGGAATCAAACACGGTACAGAACTTGTACCGCCTTCCCCCCCGCCCAATACTAGGGAGAAAAAGTCTTGGCCCGGGGCAGGGTGAGTTCGCTGAGATATTGTTGGTATAGGTTTGCCGTTTGTATCAACCCATGGGATTTCTTTCCCATTGGCATCAACTATTGAACATGGAAACCAAGTAGCGAAGCTAGAGCCACTGCTAAACATTATGCTGCCAATTCCTGTGCTACCACCCCATTCTTCGTGGGTAGACCTCTCCATCATGGTAAGCTCGGCACCAGCCCTCCAAGCCATAGCATGACCATCACCGGCATTAGTAGGTGGACCATCTCTGCCAACCAGCCCGGTCCATTCTGTGGAGAATATCCAGAGACGTTCTGGGGTGCACATGCAAAGTACAGAAGCCTTAGCCTTGAAGACATAAAATTCACCGGTGCGCGTATTCACTGCTGTGGCTCCTACCACCCTGGCTCCCTGCTTACCGCCTTCAGTTAATAGGCTTGTTACCATGGTTCTCTCATAGAGGTTCACCCCCAGTCGTTTACACTCCCTATACAGGGTGGGCTTCATTCCCGTTCCCCAGATGCGGATGCAGTGTCTGTTTGCGTAGTCATAAGCAAACAAGAGCTTGGTCTTTTCATCTCTAAACTCAGCGCCCTTGAATTCATCCTCGGTATCTCTAACCTTCATCCCCATCTTTTCCAGCTCAAGAAGTACATCATAGCTATCCCTAGCCATAATATAGGTGGCTATAACATTACCGTAGCCACCTCTAAAGGTCTCAATTGGTGATAGTGTATACTGTTTAGGGGTAATCTTACTGGCAGGGTTTGCTGGGCAACCCATCCAATGGTCAATTCCTGTACCAGCGGCACCACTATGTATTGTGCAGCTCTTATCAACTAGCACCACCTTCAAGCCTTTTCTGGCTGCGCTTATGGCTGCAAAGCAACCAGCTAATCCACCACCAAGGACCAAGACATCAGCACTAACCTCAGTCTCCTCACCATAGCGTATGGGGTATTGCCACTCTACTGACTCAGACATCGTCTCTCCTTTCACTGTCTTAGTTATCTGCGATTTCCTTGTTATATTCACATATCGTGCTCCCTTTAGCTTTAATAGCCCTCATATTTTTCTGAGTATTTCTCCTCCTTTAACTAGAATTTTTGTAGTGGCAGGCAACATAATGACCTCCTCTTACCTCAACGAGTTCAGGTTCCTCTACCTTACAGATATCCTGTGCCCGGGAGCACCTGGGATGAAATCTACAGCCGCTGGGGGGTTCAATGAAGAGTGGCAATTCCCCCCTCTCTGAGATGGTCGCGCCCCATTTGTCATCTGGACGCAGGGGGGGGACGGCTTCCATGAGTAGTCTGGTATAAGGGTGGAGGGGCAGATTAACAATCTCTACAGCGTTGCCCAACTCCACTATTTTCCCTAGATACATAACTGCAATGCGGTCACAAATATAGTATGCCAAGCTAATTTCATGTGTTATGAAGATGTAAGTCAGACCTATCTTTTGTTTCAGTCCCATCATTAGCGAGGTGACCCCTGCCTTGACGTTAGCATCCAACATGCTTACTGGCTCATCAGCGATGATGAATTCTGCCCCGAGTATGAGGGTTCTTGCCACCCCAGCCCTTTGTCTCTCCCCGCCACTAAGCTCATCCGGCATTTTCGCCAAGAAGCTTTCGGAGGCAGGCAAATCCACAAGCTCTAATGCCTCTCGCACCTTTTCTTTTATTATCGAGCCTTCTTTAGCTATGTTGTGAACCCTGAGAGGCTCAGCAACTATGTTAAGGATATTCTTTCTTGGGTCCAGCGAGCTATAAGGATCCTGGAATATCATTTGCATTTGGCGGCGCAACCTCTTCATTTCAGAGCGGTTGAGTGAGGTTATATCTTGGTCTTTAAAGAATACCTTCCCGCTTGCGGGCTCTACCAGCCGCAATATTAACCTAGCAAGGGTCGTCTTCCCACAGCCGCTCTCACCCACGATGCCGAAGGTTTCACCTTTCTTAACCTCAAAAGTGACGCCATCCACTGCATGTATAAACTGACGTTTTCTCTTGAATAGGCTGCTCCTCTTTGCCGGGAATAGCTTCCTCAAATCAGCGACCCTTAATACAGTTTCCACTTAACTTGCTCCCTTAACCTGATGGCAAGCCACATAATGCTTTGGCATGACCTCTATCATGGTTGGCTCCTTCGCCTTACAAATGTCCTGTACCTGAGGACACCTGGGATTAAATCTACAGCCAGTGGGGGGGTCTATAAGGTCAGGCGGCCTTCCAGGCAAGCCTGTTAAAGTTCTGCTTTCACTCTTTATATCCGGGAATGCGCTCAACAAAGCCTTGGTGTATGGATGTTGAGGCTCTCTAAACAAGGCTTGCACATCTCCCATCTCCACTATTTTGCCAGCATACATGATGATAATTCTGTCGCAAGTTTGACCAAGGATTGATAGGTCGTGAGAGATAAGAATAATGGAAATATTTAGTTCCCTCTGGAGCCCCCTCATGAGTTTGAGTACTTGAGCCTGAGTGACCACATCCAAGGCAGTCGTTGGCTCATCAGCAATGACAAGCTCTGGGTTCAACGCCAAAGCCATTGCTATCATAGCCCGCTGGCGCATGCCCCCACTGAGTTCATGTGGGTAGTTCCTAGCTCTTGATGGGTCTATCTCCACCTGTTTTAATAGCTCCTCCGCCCTATTCCAGGCTTCTTTCTTCTTGCTCTTGGTGTGTGTGGTAATAGCCTCCGTAATCTGGTCGCCAATACAGTAAACAGGGTTTAGGCCACCCATTGCTGCCTGGGAGACGAGGGAGATTCTTTCCCATCGGATACGCCTAAAGTCGCGGATGGGCATATTGAGCAAGGGGGTGCCGCCAAGGGTGATATTGCCTTGGACGACTTTACCGCCTTTTATTAATCTCATGATGGAGAATGCAACAGTGCTTTTGCCACAACCGGACTCGCCAGCGATACCGAGGGACTCACCCTTCTCGACAGAGAAGCTGATGCCATCGACAGCCTTTACCGAACCTTTCTCAGTAAAGTAGTATGTTTTTAAATTCTCAACTGTCAGTAGGGGCATCAGGTTTTACCTCTTTCCCAACTTCAGACTGAAAAGGTCATTAAGGGCAGTGCCAATAAAATTGAAGCCGCAACTAATCAGTGAGATACATAGTCCAGGGGGGAATATCCACCACCATGCCCCCCATAGAAACGCCCCTCGGATTTGAGCAAAATATAGCATGACACCCCAGCTCTTGTGCGTCGGGTCGCCTAAGCCAAGAAAGCTCAAACCGGCTTCTGTCAATATGGCAAACATTATCTCCATAACACCATTGGCGATGATTATGCCCCCGATGTTGGGCAATATGTGGCTAATCATAATGTGAGTGTTGCCTGCCCCTATTGCCCTTGAAGCTTCAACGAAGGTGGACTCCTTGACGGATAAAATTTGGGACCTGACTTGCCTAGCAAGGCTCGCCCAGCCAACCACGGAGTATACGAAAATTATGGTCCACATACCTGGACCCAGATAGGCTGCCATCACAATCATCAGCGGAAAGCGGGGTAGAATCAGGACTATGTCAGTCATCCTCATCAGTATCTCGTCTACTACTCCGCCAAAATACCCGGAAATTAACCCCACTGTAGACCCTGTCATGACAACTAGTGAGGCAGCAATAAGACCAACCATGAGTGAGATTCGTCCAGCATAAATGAGTTCGCTAAGAATGTCGACCCCAATATCATTTGTCCCGAGTAGATGTTGCCAACTGGGGGGCTCAAAGGCTGCGCCTATCCTCAGGCTTGGGTCGTATGGTGCGATGTACGGGGCGAGGGCTATAGCCAAAACAAAGACAGCCACAATAGCCAAGCCGAAAACCGCTGTCTTCCTTTGCTTGTATACCCCCCAGAACTCAATTAAATTGCTTTTTTTAAGCATGATTAATACCTAATTCTTGGGTCAAGGTACATATAAGCTATATCGACGACGAAATTGACTATAATGACAATCAGCGAGAACATAAAAAAACATCCCTGCAGCAGTGGGTAGTCGCGACATAATACCGAGTCATAGATTAGCTTCCCAATCCCAGGGTAGGAAAAAACCGTTTCGATAAAAACTGACCCACCAATGCTAACAGCAAAGCTCACGCCCAGAAAGGTTATCATTGGCAAGAGCGCATTGCGGGCGGCGTGCCTATACTTTATCCTGCTTTCACTTAATCCCTTAGCTTCAGCAGTCAGTATATACTGCTCTTTGAGCACACCAACCATAGTGTTCCTTAGAATAAGTTGGTAGGAGGCATACTGAGCAATGGTCAGGGCTATGATAGGGAGGGCTGCGTGTTTCATTATATCTGCTATATGCTCAAGGGGGCTTGAATATGTGGCGCCCGCAGTGAAACACCCACTGAGCGGGAACCAATCAAGCTGAAAGCCAAAGACATACAGTAATACCATAGCCACCCAGAAAAGCGGCGCCGAGAAAATAGCTAGGGAAAATGTTTGTAAGATGGAATCTGTCTTAGTGCCAACCTTCCAGGCTGCAGTTGCTCCCAGGAAGTACCCAATGATGACCTGTAGTATCAAGGAACTTAGTACAACCAGGAGAGTCCAGGGCAGGGCCTCCATCATTGCATCCCATACCGGTTTAGGGAAGTAATAGAATGATAGCCCAAAATCTCCCCTGAAGGCATTTATAATATAGTACCAGAATTGTTCCCAAAGAGGGGCATCCAGTCCAAACCGCTCTATTAGTGCCTGCCGTGCCTCAACAGTCAGTTTCACTCCGCCTGAAAAAATGTCTACCGGGTTCCCGGGCATTAAACGAGGAATGGCGAAGTTTATGCCCAAGGCAGCAAACAGCACCATAATGTTTGCCATAACCCTTCTGATAAACCAGCGCCCACTCAATCTACAATCCTCCGAATGGTGCAGTTTGGGAAACTAAAACAACCGTGCTAATCAGCCTGCCCGAGATAATCTCGGGCAGGCTGTGCTAGCTACTTACTTATAGGGCGAAGCGACAGTATGTTTACTATCGAGCCCAGTGGATGGAACATTCCTACATAATTAATTGCTGCCGGATTCCATCCCGTAAATCTATCTATGCGGTAAGCCGCTGGGTGGAACCTATGGCCTAAGGTTATCACTACTAGCTCATCAGCAAATAGTTGTTGCGCTTCCTGTATCATCTCCCAGCGTTTGGTTTCATCCATTTCTCTTCTTGACTGTCTCAGTAGCGATTGTATCTCTTCGTTTTCCCAACCAAAAGCCGGAGCATTGTCCCAAGAGGTTGGCGGCTCTGGAGCATATTCCCTGGCGAAGTGGTCAGGGTCTGGGTTCATCGTAGAACCGTGCACCATCAAATCCCAGTCATAGGAACGCTCTCCGCTGTAGATAATACCAGCATACAGCGTTTCCGGGTCTGATACCAGCACGGTGAGTTTAATGCCTATTTCCTCCAGATTCTCCTTAATCATTTCGCAGGCTCGAATATAAGAGGGATAGGTCATACATCTTATGCGAAGTTCCATCTTTTCCCCAATGTCAGTTACCCTTATCCCGTCTTTTCCTCGTTCAAAGCCTAATCCGTCGAGTATGGCATTAGCCTCACTAATTCTCTCCTCATCGGTCATCTCCAGCCCGCGCCATGTAAGTTCGGTATCAGCCCACTTAGCCACACAGGGTGGAACATAACCCATTAGCGGGAGTTCTCCATAACCCATCAGTGCAGTTTCTATGATCACCTTCTTATCCACTGCCATGTCTATTGCCTCCCGAACTTCCTTAAGGTTGAGTGGATATATGCGATGGTTAACCGCGATATACATGATGTGGGGCCACCTGTCGATAAGAACCTTCACATTTGGGTCTGCGATTAGAATTGGAATCAATGTTTCCTGCCCGGAGAGGTCTGCCATGATGTCCAGTTCACCCTTTTTCAGGGCCACAACCTCAGCCTCTGGATTCAAGTAAATCTGAATTATTATCTCATCAATATTCGCCGGACCACACCAATAGTCCACATCTTTAACCAGGTGTAAGAAGGCTCTAGCCCGGAACTCCTTAAACAGGAAGGGACCACTGCCTATGGGACTCGGGTTTTCGTATAGGTCTACCGCATCAACCTTTGACCAGATGTGCTTTGGCATGATTAAGGTGGCACCAGCCTGGGGCAGGAAGGCAGCAAAGGGTCCCGCCATCTTGAAGCTCACCGTATGGTCATCTATAACCTGGATTGACTCCACGAAGGCTTTAGTGGTTGAACCAAGAGGAAAGTTGTACTCGTAGGCGGTTTCAAAGGTGAACTTCACATCATCGGCAGTAAGGGGCTCTCCATCACTCCATTTAGCCCTCTCATCCAAATGGAAAATCCATGTATCCTCTTCCGCTTTATACTCCCAACTTTTTGCAATCCAGGGCTTTACTGTTCCATCCATCATTGGCATGCAGAGAGGTTCATACATAAGACCTAAGAACATATAGTCGCCCTCATTTCTTGCCAAAAATGGGTTCATACCTGCTTGTGGACTCTCAGACCATCCCATCCGCAGTATGCTTTTTTCTGCTGGTGGTGTTACCCCGTTTTCTGGTGGTGGTTCTACCCCGTTTTCTGGTGCCGGACAAGCCGCCATAAAGGGCAGCGCTGCCAATACTACCACCAGACACAAGCTACCAAGTAGTGTTATTAATCTTTTCTTTTCCATCGATAAAACTCCTTAATAAGATTTTGGTCTGCTAAAGATTACTCTGCTACCTCATCTCTCACCCCCTTTCGGTTTCCAAGTATGCCCACACCTTCGGCAGACA
>BPTM01000161.1 GCA_023705945.1 Candidatus Heimdallarchaeota archaeon | reverse complement strand
CAAATCGATCAAAGGAATTAATTTGGATTTGATTGTGTTCTCTATATAATAGAGCTTGCGTATTAAGAGTTGTAATAGAGGAAGTGATTATTAATAATCCAATTATGAGAATATCTAAAATCATTACTAATTTCGTTTTTTTATTTTTCATAACATCAACCTTTTTTGTTTATCAATTTCGTTTATCTTTAAATGAGATTTCTCAAATTGTTAACAATAAGTGTTTAAAATAAAAATCTTTTGCATTTTTCTCTCAAAGGATTGGAAGATCTATTTTTCAATTGAAATATGTTTAAAATCTGTTATATAACTTACAGGAATGTCTAACTAATAATCTATTGTTAGAAAAAAAGGAATGAACTAGTAAAACTAGTTCGGTTTAGATTTTTTCTTATGAATTCATGTTATTACGAACAAGAAAATGATGGAACCAAGTATCATACTTGAAATAATTACGATCCCCTGTAAAGTAGGAATTATATTTTCTATTTAGGGGATAATCCTAAATTAGAAAAAAGGAGAAAAATAGGATTAAACTAGTTTTAGAGGATTAGTTTATTACACCAGTCTTAAGAGCTACATTTGTTGCCGCTTCATGAGATAAACCTTCAGATCCTAGAATTGTGAATCGTTTTCTAATTGTGTGGGCTGTTTCTAAGGCTTTGATAACTTCTTCAGCTGTTACACCTAATTTTTTTGCAGTAATAGGAAGACCTAATATTGTCATTAAATCTTTTACACTATCTGATCCTTCTATTCCGTCATGTAAATACGCCATCATGATAGTTCCAAAAGCTGTTTGCTCACCATGTAGAGCGGGAGTTTTAGCTATTGAATCTAAAGCATGACTGAACATATGTTCGGAACCACTTCCGGGTCTAGAAGAACCAGCAGTACACATTGCCAAAGAGCTTGCTATTAGACAATTCATAACAACTCTACTGAATCCTTCTGCTTGACTTCTAATCAACTTTGCATTCTCAGTGATAAGTTTCACAGTCATTTCTGAGAGAGAGATTGAGGTAGGTGATATTAACTCATTTTTCAGTCTATAAGCTAATAACCAGTCTTTAATAGCAGTCTTTTTTGCAAGAACATCTCCACATCCTGCTACAGTAAATCTATAAGGAGCATTATCTAAAATGTCAGTATCACCAACAACAGCAATAGGTGGACGGGCTTCTATAGAATGTCTTTTGTCTACACCTTTTAATGATGCTCTTGAGCTTGCGAGACCATCATGACTAGCAATAGTTGGAATTGAAATGAACCTCTTATCGGCTTTGAAAGAAGTGAGTTTGGCAACATCAATAGGTCTTCCACCACCAAGACCTATGGCATAACCAGCATCTATTTCTTTGAATAATTGTAATTGTTTATCTACTTCAGCAAGTGTACTATCTTCAATTACAGAGACAACAATCTCGCGATTTTCTACTTCCATTATTGCTTCAACTTCCTTAGCATACTTATCTTTGAGAAAAGCATCTGTAATGAGCAAACCCTTCCCTCTTAAGGCAACTTTATCTACAATCTCCGGTAGATACTTCAGCATACCCTGTCCAAGGGACAATAGTTCGGGCATCTCGATATGTTTGAAAGCATTAATTGGTTTAGACATGTTATTGTCAAAGGTAAGATACCTATTTTTAAGGTCTTCCTCATTCTATATTCGTAAATTTATCTAAAAACACTACTTCCGTCTTCTCTTTATTTGCTCGATATTTGCATTAATTAATCTTCTAGTGTTGGGTGAAACAGCTGATATATCTACATCAAAAACCAAGAAAGGCGTATGATTTTCCAAATAGATAGGTTTGAGAATTGCTTGAGATATTTTGTAAGGTAAACAGTTTAAAGGACCAGTCAATACTAATGAATCAAAAACAGAATTATCTAATGTTTCCATCCCTTTACCAATGGTGGGAATTGCTTCACAAAAGATAGAAGTAGAAATCCATGGTTCTGCCTGTTTGTATATTTCACGCAAATCGTTAGGTCCTGCATAAAGAAGACCTGTTTTTCTGAATTTCCTTCTGTGTATTCTCTCTATTAGTTGTAAAGCAAAAGGTCCAAGTTTACTAACGAGAAATAATCGGGAATTATTTTTCCAAATTGTTGCAAAGGCCTTAACATAGGTTGTTAATTTAAGAGCATCAGCATTCATTCTTCGTGCAGTTACGTGAGAAAGATGATAGTTACCATATAAAAGAAGTTCAAACAAATCTGATGATTTGACTATAATACCATGTTGAGAATATATTTCTTTAAGTTCTCTAAGAAAGAAAGGACTAAAACGGACAAAGAAATCACCACTTACAAGAACTTTTGGATGATCCTTTGGAGAACTATTTCGAGGTATAGTTTCAATCTGTTTAATTAAGTGTCTATAATTCTTGTTGAAATCACTTAGACTTGTGGTAGCTTCTAAAAACTGATTCCAAAATTTTAATAACAGTGCTTTACTACCATCTTCCCCTACAACTTCTAAAGCACTATCAATTTCAGCCACAATGTCTCCTAAAATTGTAATTTTAGGTGAGTATCGAGCAATTTGAATAAAAGGAGTTCCCAAAAAACCTGTTAATTGATCAAATCTAAAGATAAAAACATTCTCCAATTTGTTTTGCTCAATAAATTGTTCTAGATAATGGAAATAACTATAGACTGCGCAAGGAGCTCCACCTCTAATCATATAAAAACCGATTAATTCACCTGGTTTTCTTTTTTCAATTACTTCTAGCATATGTCCTATTACCATTGGTAGTGGCAGGCATTCTTTTCCAGTAGTATATCTCAATCCTTTAACCGCATAATCCAGTTTTAGTGGTTCTGGTTTTGCTGCAGGAAAACCATAGAGATTCATCAATTTAGCAATCATTGGAACATGAAAGTCAGAAAAACTTGGGAAGTATAACTTTATTCTTGTGTCTTTAATATCAACTCTCTTATTGTCTGAAGTTATAACAACTATTTTTCCATCTCGTTTCTTTACTTTAGCAACTTGGAACGGTTTATCTTCTTCTTTCTTGTGACTTTTTTGGAAATTTGTAATTATTTCAAGAAATGCTTCAAGTCGAGTTTGCGTTCCTGCATCAGCAGTATGAGAATCAAGTTCTAAAATAAGAAACGGTTTTGAGCGCATCTCAAAGCGAACAAAATTCTGCACAAAAGCATCGATTGTACAGCTATAACTGTTAATATAGAGTAGGAATAAATTATCATTTTCCTTTGCAAGATCTATAGCTATTTTCACATAGTTTGAAAAATACCATGGGATATCATGCACTTTTTCTTTCTCGAGAAAATCAAAAGGAATGACTGTTACACCCATACTAGCCAATTTTTTAGGAATCAATTGCGAAGTCTCAGGTGGGAAAGCATTATAGCTTCTTCCAAGTAATAAAATACCTATTTCATCGCTTTCTTTCAATTTTCTAATAGTTTCTCTTCCCCAGCTCAAAAACTGTTCTTCTACTGCTTTTTGTTTTTTAACTGCTTTTTCATAGGCATCAACAGCTAGCCTTCTAGGTATTTCTAATTCCTTTATAGCCATTTTAATTAAGGCTTGGTCCTTTTCATAACCTTCTACAAAGTTAAACATAGGACTAAGGAAGTTTGTTTCTCTGAATGCAGTAGCTATGAAATATGGACTAGATTGAGTAACAGGACAGAAAGTAGCATCAAACCACTCTTCTCCCTTCTCTAAAGTATGTACTTGTGGCAGAAAAATACGTGGTATCTTTTTCTTCACCAAATCATTTACGGCCCCATGAAGCACTTGTATTGGATAACAGAATGGAGCATTTGTGAGAACTTCTTTATCTTCATCAATATCGGACAAAACTACTTCAAAACCCATTTCTTCAAAAAATGTTGAGAAAAGAGGGTAAAGTGTATGAGTAAGTAAAGCTCTAGTTATTCCAATTTTCCCTTTGGGACTTCTGCTTATTTTTTTCTTTTTGAGATTATTTTCAAAAATCAAATCATTTCGAAGATCAACAAGATTTTCTTTTTCTTCAGTTTTTTCTGAACCTCTCCACTGATGTTCATATCTAGAGCAACTTCCTCCAAAAGGAAATTTACGCCCCCCTACTTCATATCTCTCAATTTGACAGTAATTCTTGCAAGCTTTACAGGTAAAACTACTCAACTTCTTTAACTCTTCACTGATTAAAGACTGAAGATCTGTTTTCTCAGACATCCCTTCGATTTCATGTTGATTGTATTTTTTGTTTGTAATCAGAGCAATACCGAATGCCCCTATTAGCTCAGGATTTGGAGGGATTATTATTTTCTTACCTGTAGATTGCGCAAAAGCATAACCTACAGCATTATTTTTAGCTACACCACCTTGGAAAAATATTTTCTTCCCAACTGCTCTAGAACCTTTTACTTTGTTCAAATAATTTACAGCGATGGAAAATACTAAACCACCAATGATATTGTCACGACCATAATTTTCTTGCATAGCAGTTCGAACGTCAGTATTTATGAAAGCTGCACAATCCGCTTGGAATCTAACAGGATTACTTGCTTTCATAGCTATATCTGATATATCATAAACAGTTACACCTAAATCTCCTTTAGCACTTTCTTCCAGAAAAGAACCTGTTCCTGCGGAACAACTTGCATTCATAGCATAATCTACAGGAACACCATTTTGGAGAAACATATATTTTGAATCTTGACCTCCAATTTCAAAGATAGTATCAACATCTTTGTCATAGTAAACAGCTCCTTCTGAATGTGCAGATATTTCATTATAGACAGCTTCTGTTCCTAGATAAGCACCTACAAGTTGTCTTCCAGACCCTGTAACTCCAAGTAGTTTTATCTTCTGATTACCAACTTGTGAAATAATTTCTCGGATACATTTTCTTGTAGCTTCTACAGGATTTCCACTTGTCCTACCATAATGTGAGGCTACAATAGCCATATCCTCCGGATCTAATAGTACAGCTTTTGTGGTAGTTGACCCTACATCAACGCCTAAAATGAATAAAGTATTGTCTTTAAAGCCCTTTTTGTTTTCAACTGAAGGTATTATTGTCACCTGTTCGTTGAATTGCTCTAAAGAAGGTAATGTGGAAAAACTCTTGCTTATTTTCAATTTCAGTTCTGTTTGCTTTGGTGTATCCTTTTCTAAAAGTGCAGACCCATAAGCTTCAAAAACAGAGCTAACATCTTGAACAACTACTTCTACATCTTCTAGTTGTTCTCTAAGAATTCTCACAAAAGCATTGTTAAGTGCAACTCCACCAATAAGCAATATACGTTTAACATCTACTCTGGATTGGAAGATCAATCCTTTAATTTTATTTGCCATGCTTGCAAGAACAGATGCTAGAACATCTTCAACGGAAGTTTCTCCTCGGTTCAATTTATGAGTAATGTCCGATTTACAATGAACGGAACAGCGAGAAGCTATTTCTATTTTATTTCCTTTTTTAGCCAAAGAAATCGCTTCAGAAAGAGAAATATTTAGCCTATCAATTTGTTGGATGAAAAACTCGCCACTACCCGCTGCACATTTGTCGTGAGAAAGAACATTAATGATGTGTCCTTCTTCATCCAAAACATATAGAACAAAAGCTTCGCCTCCTAAAGAAATAATAACATCAAATTTTTCATCAAGTGACTGTACACCTCGTTCAACTGCAACAACCTCTGAAACGTCTCCAAAAGAGCCACTAACGCGATAGAAGCATTCTTTTAGAGATTTGTTTTCAGCTAAAATTTCATCTAACACCTCACTAGGTCTACCGAGATGAGGTCTCTTAATTATGTTAATATTGCCTTCATCATTAATATTTACAAAATTAACAGAAACTGACCCGATATTGATTCCTACGTAACACTGAGATATACTAAACACCTTATAGATTCAATCGATAGAATGTAAAACAATCTGTTATATAGTGATATAAAAAATTTACTAAAACAGATATTGCAAGGTTGGAATTG
>BPTM01000160.1 GCA_023705945.1 Candidatus Heimdallarchaeota archaeon | reverse complement strand
ATTAACAAAAAAATATTAAAAGAAAAAATATGGATGAAACGTACAAAGAAAAAGAAGAGTAGTAGGTTCAATTTTGGGTTCTGATAGGTTTTCTTTGAGTTCTGCCTTTCCTTTTTGTACGTTTTGGTTTTGTGTAGTAGGGGGACTTGTTCAGTAGAATTTTTCTAGCGATTGGCTTGACTAGTGAGATTAAGAATCTTCTAAAGCGGATTTTCTTTTTGAAAACTTTAAGAAAATCATCAAATGTATAGTGTTGGAAATTAAGCAAGTCTTGAGCATCCTTAGTGTACATCCAATCACAGTGATAATAATCATCTTCAGTTCTAGCTTGTTTGAATGCTGATTCAGGTAACATTGCTATACCTAAGGCATCCAGCATCTTTGAAACATATTCTCGTTGATACAATTGATTACCCGTACCTCCACCAATAAACAGTGTTTTACCTACAATGTCTGCAGATAAAGCATTAACACAAGCTAAAGCTGCATCTCGAGAATCGACAATTTCTATCCTTTGGTCTAGAGGTATATCATACATGATGTCAGGAACATTCCAAGTCATTTCAAAAGGAGTAACTGCTGCAAATCTAAGAATAACCCAAGGTAACTTACTATTCCAGAATTTCATTTCCATTTCGATTTTATGTTGGGCATAGTTATCATTATTTAGTGGGTTTAATGGATCATCAACTATTGTTGGAGGTTCATATTTCATTCTATTTCCATGAACTGCAACCGAAGATATAAAAATGAATTTTGGAGGTTCTGGACATTTTTCTGCAGCTCGTAGTAAATTCGTAGATCCAGTAACATTTACATCATACGCTAACTCGGGTAAATCATATGCCAAAGGAGGAATAATTGCAGCTAGATGTATAATATAATCTACACCATTAACTAATCTGTTGGCTATATCAGAATCTCTTATATCTCCCCAAACAACCTCATATTCCCCCAATTTTCTAAGTTGTAATTCAGTGTTCACATTTCGCGTTGTTCTTATATCAAAACATCGCACCTTATATTCTTTTTTTAACAAGACCTCAAGAGTTCTTTGACCAACATTGCCAAATGCACCCGTTAATAATACTCTCATGAATCTATTATTGTCTTTGACAGATATGTCAAATTGCTTGCAACGATTTAACAAGAGTAATTCGGTTTTTTTAGAATTATTTCGTAGAAAAACTTATATAGTCACCAAATAGCCTCAAAAAACCCCCAAACACAGATACAGCACAAGTGTAGAAAGAATAGGGCATTTAGCACTCGAAGAAGTATTTACATGTTTTTGGAATTACTTTGATGAAGTTAAACAAAAGATGATTCTTGGAGTATATCAGATGACAGAAAAATTATACAAAAAATTCTCCTTTTAAGACAAGTATAGATTTTCCAATTAGCTCCACACGATTATTTTCTAAAATTTTCACAGTTATTTCTCCTCCTCTCTCAGACATTTGGTAACCTTTCATTTCTTTTTTACCAAGTTTCTTTGCCCAGTACGGTGCTAAGATGGTGTGAGCTGATCCTGTAACTGGATCTTCATTTATACCAACCCATGGAGCAAAAAATCTTGAGATGAAGTCATAGTTTTCTACACCTCTCGCTGTTACAATTACACCACGTACTTCAAAACTAAGAGATAATCGTTTTAGTCTCTCAAAATCTGGTTTTAAACCAGAAATGATTTCTTTTGAATCTAATTCAATTAGCATATCTGTAACGCCTTTGGAATAAGCAAAAGCTTCAGCTGTTTTTACACCCAAAGCATCGAGTAGTGTGGGTATTGATTCTGTAATTTCAGGTTCATGCATGGGAAAATTCAGGATAACTCCATCTTCAGTCTTTGATGCAATTAACTCGCCGCTTAATGTTTCATAAGTTACAGAGTTGGAATCTATTTTAAGTAAGTGAAACAACAAATGTGAAGTAGCAAGAGTTGCATGGCCACACAATTTTACTTCAACTTGAGGAGTAAACCAGCGTAAACGAAATCTATTCAATTCTTTGATTTCATCGATATTGGAAACGTAAAGAAAAGCGGTCTCTGAAAGGTTCATCTCTGCAGCTATTTTTTGCAAAGTTATATCAGGATAATTTTCCGAGATTAAACAAATCGCGGCAGGATTCCCCCTAAAAGGTTCATTAGCAAATGCATCAATCTGATATATAGGAATAACATTAGCTTTGTTTATCTTTTTCACCTTCAATATGATATTATATCTTATCTTACTTTATCCCAAATCCATATTAAATATTTTGTAGAGATTTGTGAGTTATCTTTTTGACTTGATTCTATATATTGGCAAAAATTTATGAATAAGATTAACCAAAGTCAGAATATGAAACGAAAATCAATAATTAGTTTCAGTATTCTTTTACTTACTATTTTCATAATACAAGTTAGTTCAGTCATGATATCACCAACACAAGGTGCAATCGTTGAAACTTCACCCTCTGAAGAGGTTTTTATTGATTCAATGAGAGAGTTTGTCATTCTCTTCAATTCAGAAGAAGCTTTTAACAATTATGTCAATGATGGAGACTATTTGTTTGCCTTTCCATATCTGAAAATAGTTGCAATAGAAGATATGCTGAGTAATAAAATAGAACGCCAAAATTTAGTTGGAGTGAAAAGAATTTTTGACATAACAAGTACTATATTCCAAATTTCAAAACCTGTACCCTCCGATCCAGTTGCTTATGATTTAGAGAACATTAAATTGACAGTAGCAACAGCCGATCAAATCAATGTTTCAGGTGTATGGAATATGGGTTACGATGGCTCAGGAACTGTTGTGTATGACATTGATACAGGAATTAACGAAGCTCATTTAGATTTCACAGGAAGAATCCTTCCAGGGAGTATGTCGTTCGTCAATATATTATATGGCTATTCATATACAACAGATTCTATTGATGATGTTAATGGTCATGGTACTCATACTGCTGGTACTGCAGCAGGTGCAGGTATTGCTAATCCAAGCTACAAAGGAATGGCTCCAGGAGCTGATATTCTTGTAGGTAGAGTAGGGGGATCAGGTGATGAGCTACCTATTTGGGCAATATTGGCAGCCTTGGAATATGCCTTAGAGTATGAAGCCTCTATAGGAGAGATCGATGTAATAAACATGAGTCTTGGTTCAAATGATCAAGAAGGCATGGATCTAGAAGAAACTCTTGTAGAAATCCTATGGGGTGAAGGAATGTTCATCTCAAATTCCGCAGGAAATTATGCACCTTATGCTCCCAGAGACTATATATCTGTAGGAACAGCAAGTTCAGCTCCTCAAGTTATGAGTGTTGCAGCAGTTGATTCAAGTGGCACTTTAGCGCCCTTTAGCGTTTATGGTCCAACTGCAGACGGATATTACAAACCCGATATTGCAGCTCCAGGAGTGGATATTTGGAGTTGTGCTATTGGTGGAACTGGTGGTTACATTTCTTATCAGGGAACTTCCATGGCAGCCCCACATATTGCAGGGGCCGCAGCAGTTATGATTGAAGCACTCAAAGATCTTGGAATCCCTTACAGTCCTGGAATGATAAAAACAGCTTTAATGAAATCAGCTGATCCTGGATCAATGGATCACTTAGGTGCTGGAGCAGGAATTCCTGATGTTGGTAATGCATTGCAAATGATAATTGATGCCCCAACAAACGCCTCAGGCTATCCTACACTTATGTATGCAATCAAAAACATGCCTACAAACGATCTTAAAGTTGCACCTCAAGGTTGGCATCATGAATTTTTTGTTGAATCTGTTTCATCAACTCCATGGGAAGATTTAACACCAGTTTTAACTGGTGATCTAGGTCTTATTGGCTCTATTGAACCAGTACCTTATTCAGAACCATGGACTAAATTCTACAAATTTGTTTTAGATATTCCAACAGATCTAGCTCTTGGAGATTATAGCGGAAACATCGTGTTTGAAACATCACAAGGTGTTCAAGCTTTTACTAATTTTGAGATTTCTGTAACTGAAGGTAAGGGTAGAATATATTATGCGAAACAACACACAACATGGTCTATTGACGGTTACCTTGGTCAATATCTCTTAGCAATAGAGGATTTAATGAATAAAGGTATAGCAATAAATGAATATAGACATGGTCTGATTACTAATGCCGAATTAGCAGGTTATGACGCTATATGGTTTGCTGATCCATTTGATTATGACTTTCCGAATCTAATCAAAATCGATCAAACACTTCAAAATGGAGATAAGATAACGGCAAAACCTTTGTTGGATTCAGAGAAAACAGCTATACAGGATTTTGTTGCGAACGGTGGAGGATTATTCATAGATTTACTTGGACAATCGTCAGAAGATATAGCTCATTTAGGAACTTCTATCGTTAGCGGTAATAATATTACAATGGTGAATAATCTGCTTGCTCCTTATGAAATAACCGTCTCAGACGAGCTCTTTGATTTCAGTGCTGTTGCTACTTCAAGTGTAATCATAACTCATGCTCTCACTGAAGGTGTTACTAAAGTTGATCACTATGGAACTACTTTAACGGTTGCAGGAGATTCCAAAATTCTAACAAAGTGGAGTAGTAAAGGAACAACAGCTGCTTACGAAAATGATGCAGGAGGAAGAGTAGTAGTTGTGACAACAAACTTCCACTTGGACTCAATAGGATATAGAGATGCTTACAATACAGGAACACAGAACAAGGTATTTGTTAATAATGTCTTCAACTGGTTTATTGCAAGTGAAAAAATCGTAGGCTCATATGTTCAAGATGCTACAGGAGCAGATATAACTATTGAAAGCCTTGATACATCAGCTACTCTTTCAGCAAGTGTTAAAATTGTCACTCCTACTGGTGAAGCAACAAACGCAGTCACACTAACTGAAGACTCACCAGGTATGTACTCATATAGGCTCACTTTTGGGGAAGAAGCTGCTTATACTTTCAAGGCTGAGAGTAGCGATGACATCTACATAGCAGATTTCTTGTATGACTCAACACCTCCCGAAGTATTTATTGAAGGTTGGACTAATGATACAGTGCCAGAGCTCGAAAGATTGGAGTTTGAAGTCAGAGATCATATATTGAATATTCTTTCAATCTCTGTAAGATTAAACGGGGAAAGTGTTGATACCCTAGGCTCTGGAAAAATAAGAACATTTGTTATATTTAAATCCAGTTTAGTTGACGGAGATAATGATCTTCACATTGTTGCATCAGACCTTGCAGGAAATATTCTAGATGTTCATTACAACATTCCGACTAAATCATCAGGCGCTCCAGTTTCAACGTTTGCAATACTTCTAGGAATATTATCCTTAGCAGCAGTTACGACAATTATTAAAAGGAAAAAACAATAATTTTTCCACCTCTTTCTTTTTCTTTTTTATCAATTATCTACTAAAATCTCTACTTTATCTTGGCTTTTGAAAAACTTTATGAATAACATAATAATAGCAAAATTCATGAAAAGAAAATTAACTATTGGAGTTAGTTTTTTCATACTCACCATTTTTCTGATTCAAACAGGTTCAACCATTCAACCTGCAACAGATACTGCAATGAATGAAAGTCTACCTAGAGACAAAATAGTTGTTAACTCTGTAAGAAAATTTGTTGTGCATTTCGAATCAAGAAATGCTTACAATGGTTTTGTTGAAACAAATTCATACAAATTAGCTTTTCCAAATTTGAAAATGGTTTTAGTTGAAGATAAACTAACTGAAAAGGGTACTCTCAGAAGCTTCACTGGAGTAGATGGAGTTTTTGATGTTACTAACTCAAGGTTCTATAAAATCCAACCTGAACCTGGTGCAGACTTACTGTACACGAGCAAAGAAGGAATTAAAAGAACTGTTGCATCTAATGATTTACTCAATCTCCAACCTCTTTGGGATATGGGTTATAAAGGAGATACTATCGTCGCCTATGACATAGATACAGGAATTCGAACTGATCATGTCGATTTTGCAGGACGAATTATGCCTGAAAGTAAATCTTTCATAAGTCCTACCTACGGATTTACTAGGACTGACCTTTCAATAGAAGATTCTAATGGTCATGGAACCCACACAGCTGGAATTATGCTAGGAGATGGTAGTGGGAATCCTGATTATATAGGAGTTGCTCCTAAAGCAAAACTTCTTGTAGCTCGTTTTGACAGTCCTGCCCCAACCGAAGCTTTTCTTGCAGCCTATGATTATGGGATATCTGTTGGAGTAGATGTAATAAATGTAAGCTGGGGCGGAGGAGATGAAGAAGGGTGGGATGCCTGGGAACTTGCATCTAGAGAATTAATGTTGCAAGGGATTGTTTTTGTTACATCAGCTGGTAATGAAGGTGGAAGTGGATACTATACTGTAGGAACACCAGGTAGCGACCCTAATACGATTTCTGTTGCATCTACAACTGTTTCTGATAATTTATTAAAATCTATGTTTAGTTCTAATGGTCCTTCTGCTGATGGTTATCCATCTCCGGATTTAGCTGCACCAGGTGAGGATATAGTGAGTTGTGGAATTGGAAGTTCAATTGATTATGTTCAAAAAAGTGGTACATCAATGGCTGCACCCCACATAGCAGGGATAAGCGCGATACTTATCCAAGCTCTAAAGGCACTTGTTATCCCCTATGACCCAGGTTTAATTAAAGTAGCAATGATGGAATCAGCAGACCCTAAAAGATATAACTACCTGCAATATGGAGCAGGTGTACCAGATGCAACACAAGCGTTACAATTAATTCAAACTGCGCCTAAAAATGGTACAGGTTTCCCAATTATGATGTGGGCAATTCCTGAATTTCCAATTGCAAAATATCAAACACTTCCTCAAGGATTTCACGGAGAACTATTTGTTCAATCAGTATCTTCTACTCCAAGTGGAGACATTCCACCTGTTGTTACTGGAAATATCAGTGCCATCATCAACCTAAACACAACTTCATGGACAGATTACTGGTCTAAGAATTATTTCGTTGAAATTGAAATATCAGATGACGAGACTTTAGGTATTTATGATGGTTATATTACATTTAATACAACTGCAGGAGTATCATCTTCAACTCATATACAGATTGAAGTCACAGAAGGTAAAAGTAAGATTCTTATGGCCAGTTTATTCTCAAATAGAGAATCAGATAATCTTATTGGTCAATATGCGGGAGCAACTAAAGAATTGCTTAGTAATGGAATTGCAGTGAATGAATTTCGTTCGTGGAACATAACAGGAGTTCCAAATGTCATAACTGCAGAACTTCTTCAAGACTATGATGCGGTTTGGATGCCTGATCCTGCAAGATACAACTACCTTGACGATCTTACAGCTTTTACAGATATGGCACTTCATCCAAATTATGAAGACGAATTCCAAGCTATCCAAGACTTTGTTGAAGGGGGTGGAAGTTTATACTTAAGTGCCCAAGGTAACACAGAAGTTACTTATACAGGTTGGGGAACGATAGTTGAAGGTAATAATCTAACAGTGATAAACAATTTCCTGACCCCATATGGAATTTCTGTATCTAGTGAGTATTATAATTTCGATCCCTCTGATGCTCCTGAAAAAGCTAATGCTGTTATTTTTCACAGACTGACTGAAGGTGTTAGCAAAGTAAACCATCGTGGAACTACATTGTCAGTTACAGGTAGTGCTCAAGTTCTATTTAAAACACAAGATGGTGGTACATTAGCTATGTATGAGAGTAACACTGGTGGAAGGGTGGTTGTTTCAACAACTAACACAATCATGGACTTAACTGGATTCTTGGACCGTTACTCACCAGGTGATACACAAAACAAAATTCTAACAGGAAATATGTTTAACTGGTTAAGTGCGAAGCAACGCGTTGTAGGTAGTTTCACTGAAGATGAAAGTGGTGTATCATTTAACATCTATTCAACTGATTCAGAAGCTAGTTTAACTACTACAATTAAAAAAACCACAATAGCAGGAACAGAAGCTGAAACTGTGTCTCTAGTAGACGTATCAACTGGATATTATTCATATAGAATGGATTATACTACAGAAGCTGTATACAAATTCAAAGTAGCTAGTACAGATGATTATTATGTAACTGAATTCGCATATGATAATTCGCCCCCAGAAGTTTCTACTGGAACATGTGTCAACTATACAAAGCCAGAAGTAGCAAGATTAGACTTCACAGTTACTGAATCTATAAGTAGAATTGTATCGCTAAGTGTAAAATTGAATGACAAAAATGTTGATTTTACAATAGTTTCTGACAATGAAAGAACTTTTGTGATATTCACTTCTAATCTAGTTGATGGAGACAATATCCTACGGATTGTAACAACAGATCTTGGTGGGAATACTCTAGATGTAACTTACATCATTCCTACAAAGAATCCTGGAGGATCACCAATATCGTCTATAGCCGTTCTATTTGGTATCGTATCCCTTGCTAGTTTAACTACATTTATCAGACGAAGAAGAAGATAAATGTCTTCTTTTTTCTCCTCTTTTTCTTATTTTATCCTTTTAGCATAACATTTTTAACAGTTGTTTGGTTCATTTTCCTAACGGTTAAAATTTCCAAATCTCGAGGGTTAAAATGAAAATTGCTAAAGGGTCAACTAAAATTGTCTCTATAATCAGCTCAATCATGTTTGTCTGTACGGTAACTGCTATTCTTATCTGTATTCTATTACCAACACCAATATTCTGGCACTTTGGTATCCTTGGAGTAATTCTTTTCTGTGGATTTTTCATCTTTTGGACTTTCAGGGATCCAAAAAGAGATGTTATTATTAATTCAAATGGAATCATTGCACCAGCTGATGGTACTCTTATGGATGTCAAGAAGATAAAAGATGGATTTTCATGTCAAATCCTAATGTCCCCTTTCAATGTTCACATGAATAGAAGCCCGATTGATGGAGTTGTGAAAAGTATCATTTTTCAGAAAGGGTCTCATTGGCCAGTATATTTCACAAACTATGCAAAACGAAATCAGAGAAATATCATAGTAATTAAAAATACTAAATTAGGAATAACTGCAGAGTTCACACAAGTATCTGGAATTTATGGAAGGAGAACTGTAGCATACCCAAAAGAAGGGGATGAAGTTAAACAAAGTGAATTAATCGGAATTATCAGATTTGGTTCTATTATAAACTTGAAAGTAACTGGTCTAAAGAATTTCAAGCTGATAAATCCCATTCCTAAAAACGCTAGAGCAGGACTTACTGTATTAGCTACTTTCGATGAAGAAAGTGATTAAATGAACTGGCAAGAAGTTTCTTTTCTACAAAAACCATGGATTAAGAAAATATCATGGATTTTAGCAAATATATTCACAGCCGGGAATGGTGCAGCTGCAATTACAGGCATAGTATTAACGTTTCTTAACGTTCCAAACATGGAATATTGGTTCGCTAGACTCATCGCTATATGTTCTATTCTAGACTTTGCAGATGGAAAGCTAGCTAGAATTAGTGGTAGTAAAAAGTTAGCTATTGATATTGATACAATCATGGATGCTTTTGCCTTTGGATTATTTCCTGCAACGTACATAGGTTATAGAATTGCGGAATGGAACATTGAAGGATGGAATATAGTTGCAGGAGTAGTTGGTGGGCTAGCTTTTCTTGGCGCAGCTTGGTTCAGGTTGTACAGATTTATCAAAAGAGATCCTCTATATACACCTTACTTCAGTGGATTGCCAAGCTCATTTGCAGCAATGGTTCTTTCATGTTTAGTAATTTTTTCAGGTACTCAAGAATGGGTTATACTTGTATCATCACTGATTGTATCTGGTTTTATGATATCTTTGATACCCTTTCCTTCATTTAAGGGAGTTCCATCAAAGTTCGATTTATTTTGGATCATATCTACTGCTTTGTTGGTTATGGGATTTGTCGTTCTTCCAGATAACATAATGAAATATCTATCCTATGGAATAGCAGTTTATATGATAATTTATCTGATAGCTGGACCAGGATATGCGATGAAATTAACAGAGAAAGGAAAAGAACAAAAAAGAGCAGTATCTGTAGAAGAGGATTAGAGAAAATTAAAAAGAATATGGAAAAGAAAAAAAATCTTTCTATTTTTTCAATTTTGTAGCTGCAATCATTTCAAAACCGATTGCATTGGACATAACGGCATCAGGAGGAGTTAACACTTCGTCTAGTTTCTTAACAATGTTTGCATCAAAGAAAGCTTGTCTAAGATAATCACCAAAAACATAAGCACCACCACCACAAACTATCACTTTTTCAATCCATGCATCAGGAGGCAGGTTGTTAAGTAATCGATTGCTTTCATCGACAATAACGTCAGCAATTGATATAACTGCTTGACTCATGGCAGATCCAATATCAATTACCTTTCCACCAACTAGAATGTTTTTCTTATTTTTCTCTATTGCCATCATAAGATCAAAAGGTCGAACTATCTTTCCAGTTTTATCTTGAATAGCTCTCGCTAAAGCACTTGTAAGGCTATCAACAGCTTCTTCAAGAGAACCAGAAGCTGCTCTCATCATGTTTCCTTTATACATACAAAGTATATCTGTCGTTCCGTGACCAATATCTACAATAATTGAATCAACGGCAGTGGTAACTCCACTATTTTTGAGAGTATACCAATAGGTTCCATATGGCTCAGGCATGACAAAACAGTTTTCGATTAGAATCTTCATTTGTTTAGCTTCGCCTGTAGCATCATTTTTCACCTTAATCTCATGAGTACCCTTTAAACCCTTAATTAGTTCTTTGCTTTCTGCAACACCAGTTGCAATTGGAACACCAGTAGAAATAATAAACTGTTCATAGTTTGATTTCATAATAAGACTCAAAATGGCTTTAAGTGCAAGAACGCTGTTTTTAACAGATTTCATTTTACCCTCAGAAGCTAAAGGTTTTCTTATTTCACTTTGCAGTCTGGCTAATTCACCGATATAAACATCAGTTCCATCATCGTCGATAATCAAATTATTTAACCAGCTTTTATCGGTAGCCATACCTGTCCAGCCAGGATTGGGAGTCCCTATAACAGAAGGTATCCTATATTTCATGTCGCCGCATGTTACTTTGATTGTACTAGTCCCTAAATCAATACCTACAGCATTAGTCATTGGAGCAATTGGCATAATTTTTCACCACGGTAATTCACTTTAGTTTTTGTTATTTAAAGTGTTTGTCAGTACAGTAATCGGGAAAATGGTTTATAAACCAAGAGTTAATTTTTTTTATCTAAAGTGCTTCTTTTAGTAAAACAAAATTATGCACTGTAAAAATTTATTGTCTTATCTACGAATAGATTTATAGATTTGCATGTGAAATTATATTTAAAAGTGGCTATTTCAGAAAAAGTATATAAATGCATATGCTACTCTACAACTAATTACATTCGGTAAAGGTGTTTACTTTGGGTGTATTTCAGCAAGAAATGGACGAATTAGAGGTAAGGGCTCAGATTGACCGAGTTCTTCGGCAATCATCTAAACTATTCGTCACTGAGAATGGTAAAAGGGTTCGACTTAATGAAGCTATTCGAATCAGAGAGTTCTCAGCAGTATTAGGGCTAATTATAGCTTATAGTGCTGGTTCATTTATGAGCATTGATAGATTTCGTTTGGAAGGATTTCATCCTATTCGGCACAAGAGAATAATCAATCGATTAAATTGTTATTCTGGACAAGTTAGCAGTGCTCTTATGTTAGAATTATTGCGTTTACGCGATCAAACAAAGCTTAGCAAATATGATTTAATTAAAAATATTCAAGAAAAATATTTCAACCATAAACCGGTCGGAACAAGAGATATAACAGAGTCGTTAAATCGAATGCTACGCAAAACTATGGATGAATATTTCTCTTTTGAAAATCGATATTTTAGAAGAGCAAATTTCGAACTACGTTTAGTAGAAATTCCTCGCAATACTCCTTATGAACTGGCAAAAATCAGTTTAGATAATGTCATTCAGTTTTAAATTCTTTCTCTTTTTGAAAGAATCCGTTTTAGTCATTTCTGCTAATTATGGTTTAAATTCATTTTAATTATTATAATGAATTTCAAAATTGGGGTAAAAAGGGGAGTTCAGATGTTCTGAACATATTCTAATCTTTGTTTCACAACAAGCTGTGTGAGTTTCTGAATCGGTCTGACTATTAAACCGACTGATTCTGGACGTTTATCTAATCTCAATCGATTAGATTCAAAATACTCTTTTTGTTTTTTCGAATTCAGTATTGAAAGCAAATCATTACGAGCATTCAAACAGCTTCCTGTCATTACGACATTTGCTGCTTTATCACTTTGAATTGCTCCTTCATCAATTAAATCCTTGATGATTTCTCGTTTATCAATACGTTCATTCTTATCTAAGTCCGATTTGTTGATATAGGCTACTACAGGAATTTTCTTACCAAATTTTTCACCGATTTTCTCCTTAGCTTCTTTAATAATGGCTAAATTCTGCTGTCTAGCAATATTCTCGAAATTTAAGAAAAGTACAACAGCATCGACTCCTGACATTATTATATCTCTTTGTACTTTATGTCTATCTTCACCTGGAACTGTCCATAATTGATATCGTAACCTGTCAAATTTCTTCCCCTTAAACGGAGGAGTTTGAAAGACACCTTGATCAAAAAAAACAGTTCTTCCAGAATCATCTTGTATTTTCAATAAATTAGAAACAATGGTATCAGGATTTTCCATTCTGCGCAAAGCATTAAACACAGTCAACATACTGGTTTTTCCACTCGATGGAGGTCCAAAAAGAACAATTTTCATTGTAGGTTTTCCTTCTCTGTCAACAGAAAAGATGTCACTTAGTTCTAATTGACTCATATCAAATAATTCTATTCAATATTATAAATATCTTTTTGTACAGTTTTTGAATTTGTATAGTGCAATGTCAATTATCCTTTGAAGGATTGTAGATATGCACAAGTTTCATGTTTATCCTCAAGCCTACATCCAACAAACACCTACAATGAACAGTAATCATCCTTGCAAAAGGGTGCTGACGGGTAGGAGGGGATGTGACGTCCCCATTATGTGCCCAAGCACTTCCAAAGAATTAGTACAAAATTCATGTCATAAACGATACCTAATAAGTAAAGGGAGAAAGAGAAAGAGAAAGAGAAATATTAACTATTTCTTATTTTTTCTCTTGATAAAAACTAAAACACTTAGAGATACTATGAGGATTATTGGCAGGAATGGGTAGGCAGTAGAACTTGTGGGAGTAGGAATTTCTCCTTCTAATTGAAAATGGTCAGACTCAGAAGATCTAACGGTCCTTCCAGCATATTTGAAACTGACTTTGATATAATATTCTCCATTGTATTCATTCATTAGAAGTAAATCGCTTTCCCAACTGTTAGACAAAGGACTATAAAATATATTAAAAATACCTACAGTTGTATCAGTAACATCATATAGTAGAATATAGGTTTCAACTGATTCTGTATAGGTTTTCCATCCATCGAGCTGTGTATATGATGAGTTTGTAAAAACATAAAGAGCAGTATCATTATATAGCGATATAGTAGGGTTTTCAACTATCAAGATATGTGCTATATTTATTGAGGATAACTGCTTTTCACCATATTGACCAGAGCCAGAAGCAACAACCGAAATCTCATAATCACCTTCAAAGAAATATTGTAAGTTCTCGTTAATATTCCATTTGATTGAAGGATTATAACTCATCTCAAGGCTTTCAGTGGTTAAAGAGGAACCACTCTTTTCAAAGTGGGCATAAACAGAAATCCCACTTACATCTGTTACTTCAGTACTGTTCTCATCCTCAATATAAACATCATATAAGGAGAAATCCCAGCTGTTACTTTGGTAGTTTAACGTTCCAGGTGTGATGGTCAAAGGTTTACCAGGGATATAAGTGTAATCAAGACTATCAGTATAACCTAAACCAAACTGACTAGTGTCCGCTAGAGGAATTGTTGGAGTTATACTTGTAACTATACTAGTAATAATATAAACAGTATCCACCAAGGTTCCATTTATTAGGACACTTATATCAGTATCAAGAATATTCTGGGTAATAGACCAACCATTTATGTCATGAAGTGCAACAGAGATACCTAGTGAGTAAGAACCAGGAGGAGTAATTTCTAGTAACATAAAATCACCTGGAGAAACAAGTTTAGCAACATACATTCCATAAAAACGATTTAATTTGTCAGTTTTAGTATTAGGAAAAATGGAAATCAGTTCATAATCTATAGCTATATCAAGATTCTCGAAACCATAGAGTCCACCACCGAATGAGGGATCATCCACATTTAGAGCAGTTACCCAATTGAGATAAAGTTCATTGAAGTCTATCGAAAAGCCTAGACCATCTAAAGTATTCTCAATACCCAATGGTCCACCAAACGTTTCAGAAACCAAATTTCGGATAGCCTCTGTTCCATATTTTTCAGCTAAATAAAAGATAAACATGTATGCTCCCCCATAGTCAGACCTTACGTTTTCTGATCCGGCTTCATAATAATTCCAGTAGAGTAAGGAATCTTCAGGATTGTGTTGGAAGTAATCTCGAGCGAACTCTGTTAGATTTGTAGCTAAAGTATAACCATTCAAATAAGCTGAATATTCTGCACATCCTTCGTCTACCCACCAATATTCGTGAGGATCATAATTATAGTGTATTAAGTGTTGAAATTCGTGAGCTAATACACTATAACGGTTATACTCATAATCAACATAGACCATTTCGCGATTATTAGAGGTTTCACCTGATCTTTCATTGTTGGGGTCAAAATATCCAGCTACATCCGCACTCAAGGGTGCTAGAAGTACAGTAACATGAGGATCAGTGTCTATGTCACCTAGATTCCCATCAGGATGACCAAAATAAAGGAGATTATTTGGGTAGATTTTGTTTTCAAACTCATCTCTCCACGCTACTGCTCGAGACCGAGCAGTTTCTGTTCCCACTGAACTTATAATACTACTAGTGACATAGATGTAAGAATTATCCCCTATTGCTAATAGTGTAGCGCTTATTGTGCCGTAAGTAACTGTAGAGAAATCTGTAACTATCCAGAAGGTTTTCTCTTGATCAATAATATCACGTTTTATAGTATCGATACTAACTTCGGGATCAGAAGGTGGGTTCTTCTCGTTTTCCAGATTCTCTATCAGTTTTAGCACTTGCGTAGGATTAATTGGATCCTCTTTAAGCATCGCTTGTACTCTAGGATCTTTGATAATTTCAGCACGAATATTCACATCATTATTCTGAACAAATGACTGTGTATTTGAAGAAACTAATGGAATGAATAATAATGTACATAGTAGGAAGAAAGATACCTTTAGTTTTTTTGACATCAACTGAACCTCGTTTCTGAGAACAATAAGCTCATGTATTAATAAAAATGTTGACAAACTAGCAATTAATGATACTATTACAAAGGAGTTCCTGATATCATAAAAATAATTTGTGTAACTAATGCATTAACTGCTAAAAGGACTATTGCAAGAGTTATAAATTGTATTGAAACAAAGTTTCTTCTTGCATGACTAGCAGCTGCTTTCATTTCTTTACCCCAATAAGTATCATCTTCTCTCTTGAATTCCCAATATTCAATATAGTCTTCTGCATCAGATTCTGGGTCACATATAATACGTATTTTATCCGAAACTTCTTTACCATTTTTCCTGAATGCTGAAACTTCTATAAGCATTGTAACAGCTTTCTTAGGAGGAGATTTGAAAATTTTGGGAACAATGAGCTGATTAGTAGTTTCATCAAGTTGTCCCTGAATTTTCTTTTCATTTATTGCTATATTTATTGAAGTGGGATCAATATCTGATGGATCGTATTTAATCCTTATTTGAAAAACAGCTGGTGTTACAGCTTGATCATCTGGTTCTACTATTCTCATTTTTGGAGGAACATTATATCTACTTAAACCACCCATGCAACCACCTAATATCAAGAGCGTTGCGGGGATGATTTGTAATGACCATTGGAAGAAAAAGGGGGAAGAAAAGGATGTAAATTCTCTTAAAAGAATCCATACTAGAAAACTAGGAATTAGGATTATTAATCCCCACTTTAAGCAGAAAAGTGCAATTAGTTTGACTTTTTCCTTATTTGATAAACTAAAATAATCAATTTTCTTTTTTTCCTTTTTTCTTAGTTTAAGTTTTTCCAATTGCAATTTCATTTTTAATCACTGACAATATATTTGAAAAGGGCAAAGGAATAGTAAAACATTAGTAGCGTCATATGAATACCTAAGAAGGTCCACACTGAGATTATCTCCTCTTCATATCCTGAAATTACAACAGCATTAGGATTCAATGCGTAGACAAGTAAAGCCCCTCCTCCAAATAGTAATGCTACACTGAAAGCAAGTGCCGCCATCATTTTTAAAATGATTAAGTTGAATAATTTATCGGGCTTTTGTTTGGTTTCAGGAAGTTTCCCCAGGTCTAGAGGTTTTCCGTCTACAATTGGTTCTTTCACTTCAATCTAAACTCTTTATTTTCAATCATATTGTTATATATTTCGATTTCCTAATTGTACATATTAATCTTTCTTCACTTTTTTTGATGGAGCAAGATCACCATTTTGTGATAGAATTATCTTTCCATTCTCTTCTGAGATAGCAATTTTCTGTTGGACTTCTAATTTTTCAAGTATATGCCTTGGAAGCTGAAGCCCCCCGTACCGGTCAAGGTATACTTGATGCATGTCACTAATGGTTTTTAGATCTGCTGTAGGAGAGTATCCAGATATCCTTCCATCGACAATCTGGATCAATCTATCCGTTGCCTTAGCTACATCAAAATCATGTGTAACCATTATAGCTGTGATTCCTCGAGTATCATTAAGGTGCTTAAAGTAGCGAAGTAACTCTCCAGCTGTTTTTGAGTCTAACTCGCCTGTTGGCTCATCAGCTAAAAGCAGTAAAGGTTTGTGTGCTAACGCACATGCAAGACCCACTCTTTGGACTTCACCACCGGAAAGCTGTTTGGGCTTATGGTTTAATCTATGATCCATACCAACCTCAGCAAGTATTTCCTTAGCTTCCTTTATTCTCTGTTCTCTAGGAATTCCTAGTAGACGCATTGGAATTTCAACATTTTCAAGAGCAGAAATTTCCCAAATTAAGTTTCTATTAGGGATTTGCCACAAAGTGCCAACGTTGAATCGTCGGTAAATACTTCTGTCCGTCTCTGTATATTGATCTAATCTAAAATCACCTACCCTTAAGTATCCAGCAGAAGGCTCAGCCATGCCTGCTAGTAGCAACAAAAGGGTTGTTTTTCCACTTCCTGATGGACCGATTATTGAGATAAATTCACCTTGTTCAA
>BPTM01000159.1 GCA_023705945.1 Candidatus Heimdallarchaeota archaeon | reverse complement strand
TGAAGTCTCATTGGAAAAGATTAAGCAACCAATTCCAGGTATTTTATATTATAGAAAAGCCATTCTGGATAAACAGAGAAACATTGTAATCGCTAGGCTCCTTCTGAAAATGTTTACAAAAGAACATCAAGATTATCATAACAATAAACATATCGCTGCAGTGGACATCAATGTAATAAAGGAATATCGGGATGAAGAATATGCTGACATATTATTTAAGGAAGTAATAAAGATCGTTAAGAAGTATAAGGGAATTTCTGTAGTAGAAGGATGCTGCATCTGGCGGCAAGAGTGGGAAATGTGGCAAAAACACGGGGCAAAGGAGACATATTCGGCTGATGTGAATCGAGTTTATCTGGATGAAATTGATTGGAAAATGATGAATGATTGGAGAGAAAAAGGGTTAGAAAAAGCTAAAGCTGAGGAGATTACACTTGAGATTTTTGAAAATTGTCCAGAAGAAATTATAGAAGAGTATACAACACTCTATTATGAGATACTAACATTAGTGCCTTGGGGTGACATTGAATGGTCGCCACCTGAAGAGACTCCAGAATACAGAAGAATCAAAGAGGAAAGACAAGCAAAAATGGGGAAAAAGTGGTACACAATTATCACTAAGGAAAAAGATGGCAAAATTAGTGGATTAACAGAAATCCTCTATAATCCTAAGGATGATTTTTGGGTTCATCAACTGTTAACGGGTGTTAAGCCAAAATATAGGAGTGGAGGTCTGGGAAAATGGTTGAAAGCAGAGATGTTATTCTTCATTCAAGAAAAGTTACCAGAAGCTATCTTGATACATACTGGTAATGCGGAAGGTAATGCACCCATGATTTCAATTAATGAACGAATGGGTTTTAAGAGATATTTAACTGATAAGTGTTTTACAGTTAAATTAGAAAAAATCGTATGACTTCTTAGTTGTATTTAGTGTTTTTTCATTAAGGAGATATGAAGATTAGAGATAGAATGAAAGAAGAATACTTGTCTATTCTTCCTCATCTTCTTCTTGAATCTTATCTTTAAGCTCTTTCAATTCATTTTTCAGACTTACTATATCTTCCTTTAAATTACTCATTTCATTATCTAAATCTTGAATCTCTTTGGTGATTCTGCTAGCTTTCTTAAAATCATCTTCCGATTCAATTTGACTCAGCATAGTTTTTTGTATGCTTAATTCTGTTTCTAATTCCTTATACAAAGTCTCTAATTGCTTATCCTTTAGAATAATTTCTTCCTTTGTTCTCTCTAACCTTCCTCTCTCTTTCTTAGATTTCTTGATAAGTTCAAGAAGCTCGCTGTGACATTTTTCAAGATCTGCTTTGTTGGTTGTAGTATTATCTTGACAATCACAGATATCTTCATCTATTTTTTCTAGCTCTTTTTCATATTTCTTTATTTTCTTCTCATCAGTTTCTGTTGCTAGGAAAGTTTTAATCTCTTTCATTTCTTGCTCTTTTTCTTTGATATCTGTTTTTAATTCAGCTATGTCTTCTTTGTATTTTTGCTCAGTTTTAGTATATTTCTCAATGTCTTTTTCAATATCCTCGATTTTCTTCTCAAATTCCTTTAACTCTTTATCCTTATCTTCAGATGTGTTTTTTATCTCTTTGATTTGTTGATTTAGGGCGAGTATTTCCTCTTCAATTTGTGCAAATTTATCAAAATCTTCTTTGACATGGACAATCTCTTTTAGATCCTTTTCCTTTTCTAGCTTAGCTTCTAACTCTTTGTATTTGTCTTGTAGTTGAAGATTTTTAGATTGGATTAAATTCTCAACATTAGTAATCCTATTTTTGTCATCTTCTAACTTCTGTTTAAGATTATCAAGTTCTTCTTTTTTATTTAGAAGTTTTTGTTTCTCAATCTCGGATTTCTCTGTATGTTCTTCAATTTCTGCAATTAGTTTTTGAAGTTTGGATTCATCCTTTTCGTCTTCAGGAGCGTCCGCTAATATTTGTCTCTTTTTGTCATTTTCGCGTAAACTTCTCGTCAAATCCTTAATAGTATCTTGTTTGATCTTGATTTCTTTAAAAACTAACTCAATTCTTTCCTCTACAAGAACAAGTTTATCGTTGATTTGTGAAATTTCTTCTTCTAATTGTTCATTTTCAAGTTCTATTTGGTGGATACTCTCTGTTAATTCATGAATATCCAACTCAATTTTTTCTATATTAGATATATCTGAGTTGGATGCACCTACTAGTAGTTGTAGCTCTTTTTGTTTCTCTAATTTCTCATCCATATTTTCATAAAGATGTTTTAAGTCTCTATCCTTCCTTCGAATATCTCGTTCAATCAAATCCATTTGACCTATATCTATTAATTTCTCAATTTTTGTGATATACTTCTTGATGGAATTGATTTGAAGTTCTCCATCAACAACCAGTTTTCTGAAAAACAATGCTAAATTAGAGTTTTCACCAAGTCTTATGAAAAGAATGTCAACACTTTCAGTATCGAATAATAGCTGATTATAATTTTTGAAATCATAATTACAAATTTCATAGAGTTTTCTGAAGCTAGAAAGAATATCAGCTAAATCTTCACCTAGTTTTGGTATGTTTACTGATTCTTCAAATTGCTCAAATGTGGTTTGAAAAACTGTTCCATCGTCGAAAAACATAGCTATATGTTCGACTTCTGGGAGTGCCCTTCTAATTCTATCCATTGTTTTATGTATTTTTTGTGCCATTTTTTTCACATTATGAAATAATTAAAGATCTGAATCTATTTATTCCTCTACTAATATTCAATTTTGCTTGTTCAGTACCAAATTTGGAGATTATAAAAAGTATTCCAACTGTTAGTAGAATCACTAAAATCATTATAAGTCCAATAAAATATGTCTTTACGTCAAAAAATGTAAAATACGCTGTTCCCAAATATAATTGAAGCAAAGTTGTTGTAAAACCTAATTTCCAGAAAGTTTTCATTTTTATTGGACGATTGTGCTGTTCAGCAATATTGAGAACTAGAATATTATCACCAAGTGGAGTCAAATTATCTCCCCAGTTGGCACCCACACTTAGTGCAAAGAAATAGCGGGGATCAGTTGACATTATATTAACTACAGGTATCAGAACCTTGGTTATAGGTATATTATCTATTAAAGAACTTAGAAATGCAGAGAGCCATATCAACAGTAGAATCTGAAATGTAGGATTATTAGAACTAATTCCCTTAAGCAGATTACCTATGATATCAATAATTCCAACAGTTTCCAAAGCTCCAGCTAGAACGAATACCCCCAGTAAATAGAATATCAGCTCTAAATCAAAATTTTTTATGATTTCTTTTGGTTTTATGCCCATAATTGCACTGAAGATCGTTAGTATCATCGCTACAGTAAATGCGAAGATATCAGGTGGTACTTTACTAGGATCTATAACTGGACCTATTAGTACGAACCCTATCATCAGGATGCCTATACTTGCCATAGATGCATATAACAGCCTTTTACTCTGCACAAAGTTCCAAACATTGAACTCATCTAGGGTATCAACTAATCTTCTTCTTGGAGCACTGAAGTCTTTTCTATACATAAATATGAAAAACAATAATGTAATTCCAGCCATAGCAATCGAAAATAAGCCTACATTCAAAAAATATTCTACAAAAGTAATTTCAGCAGCTGTTACTATGAGTATGTTTGGGATAGAAGATATGGAAAAGAATGTCCCCCCGATATTTACCAATATTGCTTCAGTCAGAATATATGGTGTTGGATCTATTTTTAGAATACGAGAAATTGTGATAGTTAACGGAATCAGTATCATCACCGTTAATATGTTGTTAATAACAGCTGAGAATAGCACTGAGATTGTACAGAGAATTGACATTAGAGCAATAGGTTTTCCTTTAGAGAGTTTTATTGCTAAAATGCCTAGAAACTGAAATAAACCTACTTCAGCAGAAACTTGTACAATAAACATCATGCCAAGAATTAGTATCAACGAATGAAGATTCACAAAACCATCCGCAGGAGTTCCAAATAATAAATCAACAATAATGGAAAAATCTTTTCCTTCTATAAATATTAAGACAAAATAAGTTACTACTGCAGCTGTAAGAGAAGCTACAGCTCTATTTAGTTTATCAGAGAAAATTAGAAAAATGACGATAAAAAAGCAGAAAACGATAATTATCTGACTTGCTAATGCTACTATTTTACTCACCTTTCTTATTCATTGAACTTTCTAAATTGCTATTTAATTAAACAATTAGTTACACATTCTATCTTTACAAAGGTGTTGCATAAATAGTTCTAAAACATTACTAAACAACAGAGTTTTACAAAACAGAAGTTAGCCTTATAAGTTCTTCAAATTCTTTAACTTCATGAGCTATGAAATCTTAGATATAGATCTAGAAAGCATAGATGAAGAACTGCTGGAACTTATTGTAGATTATCTGATAAAAAGTGAAAAACAGGATTATCCTAAGGATCCTGTACCTCCACGTGAAGCAATATTCAAAGATATCAAACGAAAGCGAGAAGGAAAAGATAGTTTTCAAAGTGTTGTTTTAGATAAAAAAAGAGGAATAATCATAGCTAGAGCAACAATTTCTGTGAAATTAGAAAATCACGTTGCATATAATCAAGCTAAGCATGTAGCAGATTTTGATCTAACAGTTTTGAAAGATTTTGTTCATTTAGAAATCATTGAAAAACTATTCACATCTGTAATCAGTAAAGTGGAAAGCTATGATTATGTTTCAACTATCAGAGGTTGTAATATGTTTGAAGAAGAATTTCATCTGTGGTTGAAGAGAGGAGCTTTGTTAATTAATGACATCAATGTTAACAGGCTCTATTTTGATGAAGTTAACTGGGAACTAATGGAGAGATGGAGAGAGGAAGGCAGGAAAAGAGCAGTAGAGGAAGATATCACAATGGTTTCTTTTGAAGAATGCCCGAAAGAAATAATTGACGAATATGCTAAACTCTATACTCAAATTGGCAATTTAATTCCCTTTGAAGAGGAGGAAGAGGAGGAATTAATTGAAACTGCAGAGACAAGAAGAACAAGAGAGAGGATAAGAAGAGAGAAGGGAGAATTCTGGCTAACTCTAATAACTAAAGAAGAAGATGGGAGTATAAGCGGGTTAACAGAGATAGTTTATGACCCAGTAAAATCATATCTAGCTTATCAAATGCTAACAGGAGTTAGTCCAGAATATCGTCAAAGGGGTCTAGGTAAATGGTTGAAAGCAGAGATGTTGTTTAAGATGAAAGAAAAGCTTCCTAAAGTAATAGCAATACATACTGGAAATGCCAAGATTAATGCACCAATGATGTCTATCAACAAAAGAATGGGATTTAGAACTGTGCTTAAAGTTAAATGTTTTTCAATGAAATTATGATTTAATATTTAATTTCTACAGCTTCTCTTAGAATTTTTTATCAGTTTGATACTTGGTAATTTTGAACATTTTAGACAATAACCATTCAAATGAACCTTTGAAATCAACCATATTCCATAGAAATGCAATTAGAAACCAGAATAGGACCATAAACAATCCGAAAAGCATACTTGTCCAAATATAATTATTCCAACCAGGAAATAGCGTATTCAGTAACAATGCAACCAATTCCGATATTGGTCGTTCAAGTAAGAAGAATGTTAATGAGTTTCTACTAAATCTGAGAAAAATAGTTGAGAACTTTTTCTTACTATTACTCTCAACAAGTTCACTTTTTTCAACTCTTTTATCAAACATTACTATCATCAATATTAATCCTACAACAATAAAGAATCCAATTTCGAACATCACGATAATATAGTCAAAGAAAATGTCATCTAGTAGCCCTATATTTTCGTAAATTGAGTCAGGAATTAAGAAAGCAACAACTGCTGCAAGAAGCCACCCAACACCTATCCAAATCAATCTGCTTATTTTCTTTTTGGTTGGATTATCAGCTAAGATCATCCCAAAATATCCCCCTATAAAACCAAATCCTAGATAGGGTAAAATAGGGAAATAGTTTCCTGCAACTATATCAATAAGATAAGCAACAAAGTAATTTCTATCTTGAATAGCATTTTCAAAATCATCATAAAGATATATTCGTAAAAAGGATAACAGAACGATTATTATTCCAAGAATCAACACAATAATTCTTCGATTTCTTTTCTTGTAATTTTTCCTTTTTCTAAAAATTAGTGTGAATACTAATCCCATTATTATTAGATTCCAACCTAGCATACTGAATACAGAACCATGTAACATCTTTTCTGCAGAAACTTGATAGAATTGCCCTGTTCTGATAACACCAGCTAAGAAGGAATGACTGAGGGTTTGCGTTTCAAAATCCATGGTAAGAGGACTCACCAAATAAGTATAAAGAAAGTTAAGGAGTAAAAAGAAGACACCCAAGAAGCACCATCTTCTTCCAAAAGCCTTCCATGCGGGATGTTTTACCTCATTTTTAAAGTTCTGTTCTAACCTTAGATAACTTGAGTAAGTATTGACCACAGCAGAAAGTAGAGCAAATAATCCAGCCCAATTTAAGACAACATACATTACCATAAGGAAAACACTTAGATCTTCTAAATCGATTGTCGTTAACAATCCATAATGGTATACAGTGCTATGAAGGAAGATTACCAAAATAATGCCTATAGCACGGACATAATCAAAAGCGAGCCATCTTTGAGTTTTTCTTTCAGGTTGTTCTGACAATTCATTTTCTTTAGTATCTAAAGTGTTAGAATCATGTTCTAATTTCATAAGAAGCATTTTTTTATCGAGTAGCTACTTTAAAAAATCTTTCTCGAAGTTTCTTTGTATTCTTCTTAGTTTTTTATCGAAATCTTGTTTGAGAGAGACATAGAGAAATTCTAATTCAGGCACTTCACTTTCATGTTTTGTAAATATGCTTACCAAATTTTGTTGTATAGATCCTTCTATATCTTTCTTGACAAGTGTTTCTACATTTGAAGATAATTGAAGTTTGATGGTAAGATTCTCAGGAGAAGTTTGGATCACATTATACTCTTCAATATATTCTGAGGAACTGATTATAGATCTACGAATATAGTCAGGTAAGATAAATTGTAGTTCATCACTATTGATTTTTCTACCAAGGATGATGTCATCTGCTCGACCATGAACTTGCTTGATTACACGGAATTTAGAACCGCAAGAACAATGCTCTGGGTCTATAGTTATTAAATCATTAAGTTTGTATCTAATAATGGGGGTTTTACGTTTAATGAAATCAGTTACAACAGCAAAACCAGGCTTCCCAGGTTTAACAGGTTGATTATTCTTATCTAGAACTTCAATAAAAGTTGTATCTTCATTAATATGCAATTTTCCATCTTTACAGGGTAGAGCTATAAAACTTTCTGAGGATTTGTATACTTCCACTACAGAACAGTTGAAATCCTTCTCTACAATCTTCTTCACGTTTGATGAAAGTACTTCTCCATAGGAGATAATTAATAACGGAGAAACTTTCAGTAATCCTTCTTTCTTTGCTCTTGCTAGAACTTGCAAAACTGAAGGTGGTCCTGAGAGTAAATTTGGATTAAGCGTATTTAATTTTTCAACTATAGTTTCCATTGTATCTAGAGGGTTTACGTAAGTTATACGAATTTTCCTACCATCATGACCAAAACCGGGAGAGAAAACACGTAGAATAAAGGCTAGATGAATTTTTCTAGTTTTAGGGAAGGGAAAGCGAAAGAAAACTAACAATTGCATCATTATAGTTTCCAATTTAGAAACAAACTCGATACCCCTATTGCCACTTGTACCTGTTGACATACCAACTAAATAGCCTTTGTAGTATTCGCTAAAGTCTCGACTTTGTTCTTTTTCTAGGCAGTGATTAATACATTCTTCTCTTGTTAATCCAACAGTATTCAATTGAGTAAAATTATCCATGAAAAGCTGTTTATTTATAAAAGGTAAATTGCAGAAATCAGTTAAATCATAATCAGTGTAGAAAGTAGAGTAAAACTGTGATTTCTTCACAGCGAATTTTAGCAATTTATCAACTTGTTTCCTTTGATATTCCTTAATAGTATCTTCATCCCATTTCTTGAACCGATTGTTAACTCTCCACAGGAACCTCAAAGGATTAAACATATTGAACAGTTCAGATGATATAATATATCAATTCCGTTTGGATTAAAAAAGGAAGTAAAAGGAAGAATTACTTCTTCTTCTTTGGTTTAAGTTTAGCTGTAGCTTGAATCCTACTAGTGATAAGAGTAATAGTTAGTAATGAAAATATCAGTTGAGATCCTAAAACAATTCCAGAAAAGATTAGTAATTCACCTATTTCGAGTGAAGCAAAGATTCCACTAGAGGTTTGTTCTATGACTTCAACAAACTCAACATTTGAGACAAGACTGTCTCCATATTCATTTGTAGCTACAACGGCGTAATAATAATATCCTGTTGCCTCAACGGTGTCGGTATACGATGTAGTTGTAGAAGTATCTATTGCCGTCAATCCTGAAACTGAAGAGAAGAATGAAGTTTCTCGATATATTTCATAACTTCTTGCATCTTGAACAGATAACCAGTTCAAAGAAATATTTCCAACAGAGATAGGATTTGGGTTTATTTCAGCTAAGAATGGTTGCATAGGGGTTCCTACAAATTTTTTACAAAATAAGTCTGTGTCTGTACCTGAACCTAACAAGTGATCAGTTGAATCTATCCAAATAACATGTAAATGGCCAAAATTGTCTATATCTATTTTTGGGCGACTGACATAACTATCATGATCATAGGTTAAAACAGTGTATGGTGACCAAGTTTTAGTATCTAAATCAAGATACTTGAAGAAGACGTTATCAGAATCACCCACACCACCAATACTCATGGCATCTCTCCAGACTACATATACATGCCCTTCATCTACAACTAAATCACAGTTAAAAGAAGTTTCTGGGCTTTCAGGAGATATAACTTCAGTCATACTCCAAGTATTTGAGCTTGTACTACAGCTCTTGTAAAAAATATCTTGATCAGTCCCAGCACCATCATAGTTTGTTATATCGTACCAAACAACATGACATAACCCGTCTACCTCATTTGATATAGTTGGTGTGTCAGAATCAGCTGTAGATTCTGAACTTACTACGCTTGTTGGATACCAAGTTATAAAACCATTTTTCAATCTTCTGAAGAAAATATCTTGGTCAAAACCTGCTCCAGCATAGTCTGTATCATCTTCCCAAACAAAGATTATAGACCCTTGTTCACCTAGAGCAATAGTGGCTTCTGTAGATTGGGCTGTGCTAGAATCAGATACAACTTGTGAGGTAGACCAAACATCACTTAAGGATCTATATTTGTAAAAGATGTCACTATCTCCACCACAACTTAGATAATCTGTCAAATCTTCCCATGAAACATGGACTACTCCATTAGAATCAACAACTATCCATGGGATATATGAACCAGCACTGCTTTCAGTCGAAACAAGTTCAACTGCTCCCCATCCCGAAGAAGTTCTTTGTTTATAGAATATATCAGCATCAGCACCAGAACCAAGGATGTTGGTTGTATCATACCAAACTACATGGACAGTATTTTCATAATCAACAGCAATACACGGACGCTGAGAATGAGCAGTGCTCTCTGTAGATACAAGCTCCATCTCCCCCCAGGTTTTAATAGAGTAATCATACTTCTTATAGAAAACGTCTATATCAGTTCCAGCTGATAGGATATCTTCTGAACTATATGTGATTGTATGGACATTGTTATCTTTATCTATGGCTAGATTTGAAATATAATTAGCTGCATCAAACTCAGGAGTAACAAGTTCTAGAGGTTCCCACCACCATGAAGACAGATCTTTATCATATACGGATTGTTCTGTCATATTATCATAAATCTTTGAGTTTGTTAGCGAAGAAATAGGAATTATCATTAACAGTATTAGTATAAAAATCGAGGAAATTCTTTTCACTTTCACTGTAGTTCACCAAAATAGTAATTGAATTCATAATCTATAAGTATTCTGTAAAATTTGGATAAACTTCTATTAGAAAATTAATTTCTTTGTAATGATACTGGAAAGAGTTTTATACTTTCATTATACAAAAAAATTTGATAAATATGAGCGAAAAAGCTGAGATGTCGTTCCTTGTTTGGTCATTTTTTATAATATCAGAAATGGCTTTTATGATCCTTCAATCTTTTATATTTCCACTATTAATTAGTGGGATTTTAATTTGCTCATGCCTTCGAGTTGATTTCACCCTTACATATCAAATTTTCATAATCATAATTGATATTCTTATATTCGCAACATTCTGTTTTGTTATATTCTACAGTAAAAAAAGATACTTTCCAAATTTGAGATTGTATGTTTTATTAAGAATAATAAACATAATTGTAAGTGCAGTTTTATTAGGTATATTCCTCTGGGTTATACAAAACAAAATACTATCTTTGACTGATTACGTTCTAACATTTTCATTAATCTTATGCTTCTCAATACCTCTTTTAACATTGATTGGTCTTATTAAGAGAAAAAATACAGAATAGCATAATATTCCGTTTTCATTCATTTTTTCCAATCAATTTTTGCAGTTTTGAATTGTTTTTTAGATCTTATCAAGGCAAACCATTTCAGTCAATAGATTTATTGAAAATCTTGAGAAACTTGGAGAGATCAATATCTAAAAACTTTTTAAAAAGCCAATTAATCAACTATACAATATTATTTCGTTGGTATAAATATGATAGGTCAAAGCATACTCTGTAATATCTGTGGATCCACTGAGATTAAAGAAACGCATCGAAACAAGTACGGAAGGAAGATGAGATATCAATCCAATTTTGGAAGAAAGGAGTACTGTTCTAGAGAATGTTTTTTCATTGGTGTATGGAAAAGGCAAATGAGAGCTGGAATCTTTTTAATGATTTTCTCTATAATCGTTAGCGGTTTTCTAATTTATATCGAACTACAATGGGGTGCAGATGGGATGATAGATGCAATTAGTATTTATATACCTCTTGTTGGAGTTGCTATTGGAGCTTATATTATGTACACAGGAATTAAAGGTAAGAGATTAAAGGAAGAACGAGAGTTCAGATCCTATAATGGTTCAGAATAGTACTAATTCTTAGAGGAAAAAATGAAAGAGAAGAATTACTTCCTCTTCTTGGTTTTAGGTTTAGCTGTAGATTTCATCTTACTATTAATAAGAGTAATAGTTAGCAAGAAAAATATCAGTTGTAAGCCTAGAACAATTCCAGCAAAGATTAGTAACTCGCCAATTCCGAGTGAAGCAAAGATACCAGTAGAAGTTTCTTCTATGACTTCAACAAACTCAACATTTGAGACAAGACTGTCTCCATATTCATTTGTAGCTACAACGGCGTAATAATAATATCCTGTTGCCTCAACGGTGTCGGTATACGATGTAGTTGTAGAAGTATCTATTGCCGTCAATCCTGAAACTGAAGAGAAGAATGAAGTTTCTCGATATATTTCATAACTTCTTGCATCTTGAACAGATAACCAGTTCAAAGAAATATTTCCAACAGAGATAGGATTTGGGTTTATTTCAGCTAAGAATGGTTGCATAGGGGTTCCTACAAATTTTTTACAAAATAAGTCTGTGTCTGTACCTGAACCTAACAAGTGATCAGTTGAATCTATCCAAATAACATGTAAATGGCCAAAATTGTCTATATCTATTTTTGGGCGACTGACATAACTATCATGATCATAGGTTAAAACAGTGTATGGTGACCAAGTTTTAGTATCTAAATCAAGATACTTGAAGAAGACGTTATCAGAATCACCCACACCACCAATACTCATGGCATCTCTCCAGACTACATATACATGCCCTTCATCTACAACTAAATCACAGTTAAAAGAAGTTTCTGGGCTTTCAGGAGATATAACTTCAGTCATACTCCAAGTATTTGAGCTTGTACTACAGCTCTTGTAAAAAATATCTTGATCAGTCCCAGCACCATCATAGTTTGTTATATCGTACCAAACAACATGACATAACCCGTCTACCTCATTTGATATAGTTGGTGTGTCAGAATCAGCTGTAGATTCTGAACTTACTACGCTTGTTGGATACCAAGTTATAAAACCATTTTTCAATCTTCTGAAGAAAATATCTTGGTCAAAACCTGCTCCAGCATAGTCTGTATCATCTTCCCAAACAAAGATTATAGACCCTTGTTCACCTAGAGCAATAGTGGCTTCTGTAGATTGGGCTGTGCTAGAATCAGATACAACTTGTGAGGTAGACCAAACATCACTTAAGGATCTATATTTGTAAAAGATGTCACTATCTCCACCACAACTTAGATAATCTGTCAAATCTTCCCATGAAACATGGACTACTCCATTAGAATCAACAACTATCCATGGGATATATGAACCAGCACTGCTTTCAGTCGAAACAAGTTCAACTGCTCCCCATCCCGAAGAAGTTCTTTGTTTATAGAATATATCAGCATCAGCACCAGAACCAAGGATGTTGGTTGTATCATACCAAACTACATGGACAGTATTTTCATAATCAACAGCAATACACGGACGCTGAGAATGAGCAGTGCTCTCTGTAGATACAAGCTCCATCTCCCCCCAGGTTTTAATAGAGTAATCATACTTCTTATAGAAAACGTCTATATCAGTTCCAGCTGATAGGATATCTTCTGAACTATATGTGATTGTATGGACATTGTTATCTTTATCTATGGCTAGATTTGAAATATAATTAGCTGCATCAAACTCAGGAGTAACAAGTTCTAGAGGTTCCCACCACCATGAAGACAGATCTTTATCATATACGGATTGTTCTGTCATATTATCATAAATCTTTGAGTTTGTTAGCGAAGAAATAGGAATTATCATTAACAGTATTAGTATAAAAATCGAGGAAATTCTTTTCACTTTCACTGTAGTTCACCAAAATAGTAATTGAATTCATAATCTATAAGTATTCTGTAAAATTTGGATAAACTTCTATTAGAAAATTAATTTCTTTGTAATGATACTGGAAAGAGTTTTATACTTTCATTATACAAAAAAATTTGATAAATATGAGCGAAAAAGCTGAGATGTCGTTCCTTGTTTGGTCATTTTTTATAATATCAGAAATGGCTTTTATGATCCTTCAATCTTTTATATTTCCACTATTAATTAGTGGGATTTTAATTTGCTCATGCCTTCGAGTTGATTTCACCCTTACATATCAAATTTTCATAATCATAATTGATATTCTTATATTCGCAACATTCTGTTTTGTTATATTCTACAGTAAAAAAAGATACTTTCCAAATTTGAGATTGTATGTTTTATTAAGAATAATAAACATAATTGTAAGTGCAGTTTTATTAGGTATATTCCTCTGGGTTATACAAAACAAAATACTATCTTTGACTGATTACGTTCTAACATTTTCATTAATCTTATGCTTCTCAATACCTCTTTTAACATTGATTGGTCTTATTAAGAGAAAAAATACAGAATAGCATAATATTCCGTTTTCATTCATTTTTTCCAATCAATTTTTGCAGTTTTGAATTGTTTTTTAGATCTTATCAAGGCAAACCATTTCAGTCAATAGATTTATTGAAAATCTTGAGAAACTTGGAGAGATCAATATCTAAAAACTTTTTAAAAAGCCAATTAATCAACTATACAATATTATTTCGTTGGTATAAATATGATAGGTCAAAGCATACTCTGTAATATCTGTGGATCCACTGAGATTAAAGAAACGCATCGAAACAAGTACGGAAGGAAGATGAGATATCAATCCAATTTTGGAAGAAAGGAGTACTGTTCTAGAGAATGTTTTTTCATTGGTGTATGGAAAAGGCAAATGAGAGCTGGAATCTTTTTAATGATTTTCTCTATAATCGTTAGCGGTTTTCTAATTTATATCGAACTACAATGGGGTGCAGATGGGATGATAGATGCAATTAGTATTTATATACCTCTTGTTGGAGTTGCTATTGGAGCTTATATTATGTACACAGGAATTAAAGGTAAGAGATTAAAGGAAGAACGAGAGTTCAGATCCTATAATGGTTCAGAATAGTACTAATTCTTAGAGGAAAAAATGAAAGAGAAGAATTACTTCCTCTTCTTGGTTTTAGGTTTAGCTGTAGATTTCATCTTACTATTAATAAGAGTAATAGTTAGCAAGAAAAATATCAGTTGTAAGCCTAGAACAATTCCAGCAAAGATTAGTAACTCGCCAATTCCGAGTGAAGCAAAGATACCAGTAGAAGTTTCTTCTATAACTTCAACAAACTCAACATTTGAGACAAGACTGTCTCCATATTCATTTGTCGCTACTACAGCGTAATAATAGTACCCGGTTGCATTAACAGTGTCAGTATAAGATGTTAATGTAGAAGTGTCTATGGCTGTCAATCCTGAAACTGAGGAGAATTGAGATGTTTCTCGATATATTTCATAATTTATTACATCTTTTGCTGATGACCAGCTCAAAGAAATATTTCCAGTAGAGATAGGATTTGGGTTTATTTCAGCTAAGATCGGTTGCATAGGAGTTCCTACAAATTTCTTGTAAAAAAGATCTGTATCTGAGCCAGAGCCTAGTAAACTTCCATCAGCATCAAGAAAAATAGCATGAACATGTCCTAAGGAGTCAACTGCTAAATCTGGATAAGTAGAAGCAGATGTATGATCATAAGTAAGAATAGCTCGAGAAGACCAAGTGTGTGTATTTAAATCAAGATACTTGAAAAAGATATTATTACCAATACCCACACCACCAACAGCTGAAGCATCTTGCCAAATAACATAAACATAATCTGTACCATAAACATCAATCTCTGCATTAAAAGAACTTCCAGTACTCGCAGTTGAAACAACTTCCGTGACGGACAACGAATCTAGATTGGAATCATAATACCTATAGAGAATATCAGTGTCAGTTCCTGAGCCCAAGATATCAGAAGCATCTTGCCAAACAATATGGAGCTGACCTTCTACACCTTTAGAGATTTTAGGTCCACTAGAGCTTTCATCACTTCCAGAACTAATCAATTTAATGGGAGACCAAGAGATGAGATCTTTGTTCAGTTTTCGATAGAAAACATCTCCGTCATTACCAGAACCCAGAATATTTGTGAGATCATACCAAGCAATAAATATATTTTCTTGGGGATCAAGTTGTATATCTGGATTATATGTGGAAGATGTACTCATATCAGTAACTATTTCAGCTGCTGACCATATTCCTGCGGCTGATCTATGTTTGTAATAAATATCTTGATCCCCATCAACGATTAAGTAATCTACAAAATCTTCCCAAACTACATGTGCGACACCATTTGAATCAGCTATAATCGCTAAGTAAGTTGATGTACTGTCACTTTCTGTTGAAACAAGTTCAGTAGATCCCCACCCAGAAGAAGTTTTTTGCC
>BPTM01000158.1 GCA_023705945.1 Candidatus Heimdallarchaeota archaeon | reverse complement strand
GAATGATAGAAGTAGCAACAAATGAAAAAAGGTCTGTGTTAGAAGTAGCGGAAGAGTATCTAAGAGGATTCAGAAGAGATATGAGTGCATTGAATCTAAAAGAGGCTACAATTAATCCAAGAGCTATGTTACACATCAATCAAATGATAGAATTCATCCAAAAATTAGAAGAGAAGGGGTATGCTTACGAAAGCAAGGGAGATGTATACTATGATGTTAGGAAATTCGAAGAATACGGAAAACTATCCAATCAAAAAATAGAGAATATCCTTAAAGAAGGAACAGGAGACACAGAAAATCCAAAAAAAAGGTTTGCAGCAGATTTTGCACTATGGAAGGCTAAGAAGCCAGGGGAACCATATTGGCCATCACCATGGGGAGAGGGAAGGGTTGGCTGGAGCCTCGAATGCTCACAAATGTCCATGATGTACTTAGGAGATACTATAGATATCCACAGTGGGGGTCAAGATCTTATCTTTCCTCATCACGAAAATGAAATAGCACAATCGGAAGCTCTTACTGGTAAAACCTTTGCAAAGTTTTGGATGCATAATGGTTACATCAACATAAACAAAGAAAAAATGAGTAAATCTCTTGGGAATTTCACCAACATAGTTGATTTACTTAAACTCTATTCTGCAGATGCTGTTCGTATCTTCATCGCACAAACCCATTATCGCAGCCCTATTGATTTTACAGAAGACATCATTGATCAAGCCCAAGCTACTGCAAACAAACTGTTTGAGATTTTCCTTTTGGCAAAATGGTTTTCAAAGAAAGAAGGTACTGACAGTTCATTAGTAGAAATGGATAATGCGATGCTAAAAACTGTTGAGCAATCACGAGTAGATTTTATTGAAGCTATGGATGAAGATTTCAACACCTCTAATGCCTTTGCAGTCATTTTCAATCTTACAAAGGAAGTAAATGACTACATCCGTAAATTTGATGAAGTAAAATTAGAAGTCATCCATGCCATCGACAAATTTTTTGACGAAATCCGTTCTGTTCTTGGTATTTTCGAGGACATTGAGGAAGATGAATCAACTAGTACTATTGGTACTCTAGTTGACTTGTTAATAGAACTCCGTCAAAACTTCCGAAGTGAGAAAAACTGGGAAATGAGTGATAAAATCAGAGATGAGCTAAAGAAAGCGGGGATAACTCTAGAGGATACACCAAAGAGAATTCTATGGAAACTGACAGAACAGAAAGTGTAACTATTGTTTTACGCTCTGTTCACTTTCTCTCATTTTTTCCAGCAATATCTTTATTATAGCTGAATTTTTTATAACATCAGTAGGTTTGAGTTTAAAAGAGGTGAGTGATTGTGAAGAAATTTTCCTTCTTGTTCATTTTATCAATTCTAGTTTTAGTATCGAGTTATAACCAAGTATTACTGGTTCTCTCTAGCCCAAATCTTGAGTGGGTAGCAAAACAAGAAGGAATTTCATATCCAATTGGTACTGACTATAATGACAATTATCTCTTGTATTCCTTGGGTTCAGATGATTGGAGTAAGACAAGAATCACAAAATATTCCAGCAATAGCCAGATTATCTTAAATAAGACAGTAGATATTGGTTATGCTTTCTTTCATGCTACTACAAAAATAGTAAACCAAGGGGGAAACATCTATTTAGTCGATCTTGGTACTGAAGGTCTCCAGATTTTCAAGTTCGATAATAACATCAGTTATATTGCATCTTATTTTATAAGTGATAACAGTACATTTGGCTTTCTTTCTTGTGAATTTATAATCTCGGATGATGGTTTTCTTTATCTATTTCATAAACAGGGATATGATATCCTAAACGCAACACACGGTAAAAAAACTGATGATTTGTATAAAATGAACTTAGATGGAGAATTAATTTGGAGTCTAACCTTTGAGGAGATTTTACCCATATGGATAGAGCCTCCATTTAGATTATCAGAAGGTTTAGATGACCTACTGTATCTAACGTATGATAATAAGCTTCATAAAATCAATTCTGAAAAAGGCGAGATTCTGTTGACAGTAGAATTCGAAGGAACAATAGAAGGGTTGGTTACATTTGAGACAGATGCTTGTGTAATCTACAAGAGTTCAGAAGGCAAGCAAATAATGACAGTGAAGTACATAAATAAGAGAGGAAAGGAAATATGGGATAAGAGAATTGAATCAGAATTTGGGGATATTGCATTAAGAAAAACGGAAATAAGAAATGATAAAATATCTTATAATTTCCTTGATACAGAAGATGGTTCGATAACGGGTAAAGCTAATGAAATATTCATTATTATCAATTCTCAAGGATTAACGTTAGTAAATGAGACTTGGTACTCGGATGTATATTTCTTACATAAGAGATATTTTTCATTAACATATAGTAATAGTTACTATATGAAAACATATAATGCAACGGAAGGAATAGAGGGAACAACAATAATCTCTAAATTTAGTTATGCAGCGCCGCCATATAATACGGACAGTAATTCCTTTATCACCACAGGCAGTATAGGTTTACTTATTCTGAGTTATGCTTTAATTTCTTCTATTAAAAGAAAGGGTAATTATGGCAGATGATGGTTCTAGGTTTCTAAAAGAGTTTATATGTTATGAGGCAAATTTAGTTTTATGTCTCCAGTGAGTGTTCCTGAAGAATACAACTGGTATATCTATCCTGCTATAGGTATAATGATTGGTGGAGTTGTTGCCTTCGTTGTATCTTTATTTATGGAGAATGCTGTTTTATTGTCTGCAAGTGCCATTGCTATAGGATGTGGTTTCTTCGTTGCAGCGGCTATAGGTTTTGTAATCATTAGAAGAAAAAGGAAAAACAAAGGGGATGAAGTTACAACCACAATTAAAATTATAATAATTGCTGCTTATCTGGCAAGTGTTATTTTCATTGTTGACGCTACTATTATCACAGCAGATCCTGGTGTTAACAATACTGCAATGGTTGTTATTCAATGGAGTATATTTGCTGCATTAGTAATCGGATTAATCGTTTTCTTTGTAATATGGGATAAGAGAAATGCATGATAGAGGATGAGATACTTTGTTTTCTTTCATTTTTATTCCCGAAATTTTATTTATAAGTTAGAGAAAATTGTATCATATGCCTAAAGAGAAGAATTTTCACATTAAGAAATTTTCCCCTACAAGAAGGATTCTTGCAGATTATAATGACGTTGCTGCTTCTTTGAATAGAATTCATGGTTTAATAGAGATTGATGTTACTGAAGCATTAGATAAAATAGAAAAGATTGAGAAAAAAGATAATTATAAGGTATCTTTCACTGGTTGGGTAACTAAATGTGTTAGCCAGGTGGTAAGCGAAGATAAACGTTTGAATTCTTTTCGTAAAGGAGGAAGAAAAATTGTTGTTTTCGATGATGTTGATATCAGCATTATAGTCGAGTTAACCACAAAAACTGGCAAAAAAGTTCCTTATAATTATGTTATCCGGAAAGCAGAAACAAAAAGTGTGAAGACAATTACCGATGAGATCCGAGCAGCTCAGTCTAAAAAGATAGGGGGAGAGGATCAACTTACCAGAGATACTTCTTCCTACAAATCATTCTATTTATTCCTACCTAGATTCTTCCGCAGGTTTGTTATTAGAACACTAATTTCTAACCCTTTTTACCTAAAGAAACTTATTGGAACCGTTGGAATAACCTCGCTTGGGATGTTTATTAAGGGGCAAGGAGGTTGGGCTGTACCTTTTCCGGACAAAACACTGAATATTGCTCTTGGAGGAATCAAAGATGGTGTAGTGGTTAGAGATGGTAAGATAGAGGAAAGAAAGTTACTCTGTACAACCATTCTTATGAATCACGATATAATAGATGGTGCTCCAGCAGCAAGATTTATTTCAAGGTTAACAGAACTGATGAGAGATACGGCCTATTTAGATGATTTAGAAAAGATATAGCAGATAATTGCATTGTCCCTCTATCAAATCATTTTACTCTTACTTTATTTCTTTAGCTAAAATCATATTCACGAGATAGTATGGTACTTCGATTACTTCCCCTTTTTCATTTTTCAGTTTCATATCCAAATCGTAGTGCAAGGACCATTTTTCTATCTGGACATCTTCTCTTTCTTTTATGGTTAGTATTTCCAATCTTTGCTCTGGTTTCAACCCTTTTTGCTCTAGTTCAACATATATTTCTTGCAAGGTTGCTTCTTGTGGAAAGTGTCTTGCTATCGCTCTTTCGATTATCTCCGTTATTTCTATAGTTTGTCCTGTTTGATAAAGCGCTAGATGTTTGCTTTCTGGGATTATCGGCGTTGTACCATCATTCTTAGGGATAAAAGCACCATAAGGGGTCCTGATTGGTTTGATCTTCTCTTCTATCATCATCGCTATCTCGTCTGTAAGAATGTGCTCCCACTTGCAAGCTTCCTCATGTATTTTAGACCACGGAAGACCTAGCCACTCAAGAAAGCTTTCAGATAATCTATGTTTTCTCACAACTTTAATAGCTACTTTTTCTCCTTTAGCAGTTAACTTTGCACCGTAGTATGGTTTATAGTCAATCAACTCTTTTTTTGCCAATTTTTTTAACATTGAAGTAACAGTTCCTGGATCAACATTCATCATCTCAGCTATTTGATTGGTTTTAACATGTCGGTTTCCATATTCTAGGAACCAGAAGAAAGTTTCTAGATATTCTTCTTCTGCGTGTGTTACTTTGGTCATAACTATTCAACTCTTTTCTAAAAATCTACTTACCCTTGAACTCTGGTTTCCGTTTCTCAAATATCGCTGCTATTCCTTCTCTGATATCTTCTGTTTCGAAACAAATCTTTGATCCTTCAACTTCTGCTTTATGTCCCTCTTCTAAACTAGCACTCAAACCCCTGTTAATAGCTCTTTTAGCTTCTTTAACAGCTACAGGGGCATTATTAGCTATTTGCTCTGCTAACTCAATAGCTTTATCCTTTAACTGTTCAGGGGGGTAGATTGCACTAACCAAACCAATCTTAAGTGCCTCATCTGCAGGGAATTTTCTACCTGTTAAAATCAGTTCTTTGGCTATACCTAGACCAACTATTTTAGGTAAGCGATATGTTGCGCCCCAACCTGGAGCTAACCCTACAGTTGTTTCTGGCTGGCCAAACAAAGCTTTTTCTGATGCGATACGTATATCACAAGCCAAAGCAAGTTCCATTCCTCCTCCGAGAGCATAACCATTTATTGCCGCAATGACAGGAAAATGAACTGCATCTAACAAAGTAAAAGTTTCTTGTCCAAATTTGATTAGCTTGTTTGCTTCCTCACCAAAGGATCCCATCCATTTTAAATCTGCACCAGCACACCAACTCTTGCCTTCAGCACAAATGATCGCTGCTCTTACACTTTTATCATTCATTAATGAAATAAGAACATCTTTCAGTTGATGAAGCATTTCTTCGTTAAGAGTGTTAAGAGTCTTTTGGCGATTAAGGGTAATTAACGCGATGTTACTATTACTACCAATTCTTTCAACAAGTATTAATGAGTCAATATTTTCCATTAACTAGCCATAATGTTTGTGGTATCTAAACTTTTTGGGACATACACATTCAAATTCTATTTTGTTGTTAGAGATAATATAAACTTCAGCACAATTATATTCAGAGAAAATCTACCTTACACAGATAATACGCTTATACTACAAAGTTATTCTATGTGTAAGTGTAAAAAAGAGAAAAGCTCACTGTTGTTTTTCATATCCTCCTCCACCCGGAGTCTCAATAATTATTTTATCACCATGCTTTATTTTTCTGGTTATCTTTGAAGGTAGATAAATAGTTTCTTCTTTTGTCTCAAGAATGTTCTTCCCTTTTGCCCCATCCATTCCCCCAAACAATCCAAACGGTGCATGTTTTCTTCTTTCACTTTGAATAGATAAAACAGCTTCCTTTGTTAACAGTCTGATTGAACGACGTATTGAATTACTTCCAAACCATCTTCCTGATCCACCTGTTCCGGCTATGATAGAATATTCCTCAATTCTCAACGGATAATACTTTTCTAGTACTTCAATCGATGTGTTTCTTGTGTTTGTCATGTGGCTATGTTTAGCGTTTGGAGGAGAATAATTCTTAGCTGCACCTATTCCACCTGCAATTGTTTCATAATAAGTGAACATCTCTCCATTGGGTTTCAATCCCCCAATAATTGTATTATTCATAGTACCACTACTAGCCGCTGGTACTTCATCAGGGAAAAATTGTGAAAATGCACCTAGCATCACATCAGTAATTCTTTGACTGGTTTCAACATTTCCTGCAGCTACACCAGCAGGTGGCAGTGGATCAACTAATGTTCCTTTCTTTGTTATGATGCTTAAAGGTTCATATAAACCATAATTGGTTGCATATTCTGTAGAGATTAAACACCTGATAATGTAATATGTTGCTGATAGAGTAACTGCATAGGGGGCATTAATATTTCCCTCAACTTGTGGATCTGTTTTAGTATAGTCGACAACTATCTGATCACCTTTTCTTTCTACTTCAACAATTATTGCTATTGACTTATCATTCACTCCATCGTCATCCATGTAATCAGTATAAGTAACCTTTCTATTTTCTGGTATCCTCTTTACTAGTTCAAGAGAGGCTTTCTTTGAACGTTCATTAAGAAAGCCAATAATTTTTTGAACTCTGCTTAATGAATACTTCTTGAGTAGAGCGTGGAACTTCCTTTCACCTATTTTGGTAGATGCTAACTGTGCTTGAATATCTCCTTTTCTCTCGTCAGGAACCCTTATGTTATCTAAAAACTCATTAAACCAAGATTGGTTTAAAACCCCATTTCTTTCCAGAATTGTTGGATTGATTACATACCCTTCTTCTTCCAAAGTATACTTGCCACTTGGCATTGAACCGGGGACTATTCCTCCAACATCAGCATGATGACATCTATTTGCAATGTATCCTACAATCTGCTTTTCAAAGAAAATTGGTTTTATTACCGAAATATCTGGTAGATGAGTTCCTCCAAGATAAGGATTGTTAGCTATGTAGATATCTCCATCAAGGATGTTCTCTTCACCGAAATGATTAATTATTGCTTTAACTCCTTCCGGCATGGCTCCTAAGTGAACGGGGATGTGCTCTGCTTGAGCTATTAAACGACCATACTGATCCATAACCGCACTTGAAAAATCCAATCTATCTTTTATATTAGGAGAAAAAGCTGATCTTTGTAGAACTATGCCTGTTTCTAATGCTACGTTCTTCAATGATTGATTAATCACTTGGGCTTCTATAAGACTAAATTTGGAACTCATTTCTTCTCCTCCATTATGATATAACCTAAGGAATTTATCTTCCCAATAACCTTAGGAGGAATAATTGTTGTTGTATCTAGTTGATCAATAATACAAGGTCCTTCAACCACATTACCACTTAATAGAAGCGCTTTGTTGTATACTGGGGTATCTAACCAATAACCGTCAAAGTTTACCTTTCGACTTGTTTTACGTGCTTCCTTAGGAGGTCTATCTGTTCCAACAGGTAGTTTTGTCATCGTTATTCTCGGAACATATCCTACTGCTTCTACTGAGATATTTACAAGTTCTACAGTTAAATCTCTATCAATCCAAGAATAACTCTGATTGTGCAGAGAGTGGAAGTTCTCTATTAATTCAGCTAAGGTTGCTTTATTTAATGGGTAAGCTGCTGAGATTGTTAGTGAATCAGATTGACCCATGCAGCGCATATCAACCGAGTAGTTGAAGGCTCTTTGTTCCTCTTCAACATCTTCTTTAGTCAATACTTTAGCCAATCTCTCCTTAATATCTAACATCTTCTCGTTTATGTCCGCAAAATCTACTTCATTTGTAGCTTGAAGATATGATTGTGTCACCTCATGTTTAATATCAGAACTTACAAGACCAAAAGCTGACCATACACCAGGGAAAGGAGGAATAATAACACCACCCATTTCTAATTCTTTAGCTATTTCCCAAGATTGCAAAGGTCCTGCTCCACCAAAACCTAAAAGGGCGAAGTTTCTTGGATCTAGACCTCTTTGAATGGTTACAACTCGTATTGCGTTTGCAATATTATTGTTAAGAATTTTCCTTATTGAAAGTGCTAATTCGTCTACTGATTCTATCTCAAGTGAGTATGTAGAAGAATTAATTTCATCTAGCAATTCCATTAGATAGAGCTTCGATTTTCCATTATCAATATTCATATTCCCAGCAAAATTATCTTCATGAACATAGCCAAGAAACAGGTTTGCATCAGTTAATGTCACTTTATCTCCCCCTAATGAGTAACATGCGGGACCTGGATTTGCCCCTTGTGATTCTGGTCCAACGGACAATAATCCATCCTTAAATTTGGCAATAGAACCTCCTCCGCTTCCAATTGTTTCAACATCAACCATACTTGCAATAAGAGGAAAACCACCAAAATTCCTTGACCTCAAAATTATTGGTTGATCAATTAAAGCAGAAACATCTGTTGACGTTCCTCCAATATCTAAAGAAACTAAATGTGTTCTGCTCAGGTGTTTTAAACTATCAGCAGCTGCTAATACCCCTCCTGCTAAACCAGAATAAAGTGTTTGAATGCCTGATCTTCCAATTGTTTTTACATCTGCCATTCCTGTATTGGATTGCATGATTAATAATGGTGCTTTGATATCTATTTCCTTCAATTGTTTCTCTAATTTACGCAAATAAGTGTGTACAACCGGGCTAACTTTGGCATTTACCAAAGTGGTTACGGCTCTCTCATATTCCTTTATTTGAGGGCTAATCTCATGCGAAGGAAAGACTTGAATGTTCTTATCATTGAAAAATGACGAGATAGATTTCTCATTCTGAGGGTTAAGAAAAGAGAATAACAGTGAAACAGCTACTGTTTGGATTGAATTTATTTTTAGTTCAGAGACTAGAGCATCTAAATTAGACATGTTAAGTGGTCTAATAACTTTACCATCTCTATCTAACCTTTCATTCACCTCAAACAAAATATCTTTTGAAAACGAAATAGGATATTTCTCTCCAAATTTGAAGTTATAAAGTTCAGATCTCTGTTGCCGGCCTATTTCTACAATGTCTTGAAACCCTTTTGTTGTTAAAAATGCTACAGGAGGACACTTATCTTCTAAAAATGCATTGGTCCCAATTGTTGTTCCATGAACTATTAAATCGACATCACTTGCTTGAAAATGGAATATTTTCATTGTTTCCTTTAATCCCTCAATTATCCCTACACTGGGATCAGCTGGAGTTGTTGGAACTTTCCATGCACAAATTTCACCAGTATTGGAGACAATTACATAATCAGTAAAGGTTCCCCCGGTATCGATTCCTATTCTTATTGGACCCTTCAAGTTGTTTAAATTCAAACGTTATCAGTATGAAAAAGAAAAAGGAGAATTTAAAGTTTAGTGGATAATCATTTGACAATTATAGTGCCCGTAACATTTCATCTGTTCTTTCTTAACCACTAACTGGTATTTCCAATCTTTCTCTATTTTTGCAATTCTTCTTCTATCACTTCTTTCAATCATTGTTTTCACCTACTTATGATTACATGGCACTCGCTATAACATGCAATAAACTCATTCCACCAACCGAGTGTCCACCCTCAGTTTTTTTATTCATAAAACAATAAAAACACCAAAGAAAATATAGAACAAACATCAATTAAGAAGTAGAAAAAATTGAAGAGATAGATTGAATCTACCGAATGGCTTCGTAATCTTGTATCCAATCAGATACTTCGTCTAATCTTTTAATTTCATCTTCATCCAATTTTACTTCTAAAGCACCAACATTCTCTTCCAGCTGTCCTACGCTATTTGCTCCAATAATCGGTGCTGTGATGAAATCTTTTGCTATTACCCATGCTAGAGCTACCTGTGTCATTTTAACATCTTTAGAGTCAGCTATTTCTTTCACTGTCTCATGTATTTTCCATCTCTTTTCAGAGAAATATCTTTTTTGTGCGCCTTCACTTCTAGGTGTATCAGGTAGAGCGCCATCACGTGAGTATCTATCAGTTAAGAAACCACCTGCTAATGGGCTGTAAGATATAACTCCCAGACCATATTTCTTTATCACATGATACATTTGATGTTCGACAAGCATTCGACGAATAATACTGAATGGAGGTTGAACTGTTTCGAAACGAGCATATCCATTCTTCTCGCTTACCCAAAAAGATTCTACTAGCATCCATGGATGAATATTGGAAGCGCCCAAATAATTAACTACACCTCTATCTATAAGCAAATTGAGCGCGTGTAGAGTTTCTTCTATAGGTGTATCATCATCAAAACTATGAATTTGATATAAATCAACCCAGTCAGTTTGCAGTCTTTTAAGACTCGCTGCAATTGCTTGATGGACATGTCTTCGAGATAATCCTCGATCATTAATATCATCTGACATCGAACCGCGAAGTTTGGTTGCGAGAATCAAATCAGTTCTTGTTCCTCGATCTTTCAGCCAACGCCCAACTATCTCTTCTGTTTTTCCAGGGTAACTATTGTCTGCCCAATAGCTATAAACATCAGCTGTATCAAAACAATTGATACCTAATTCTAAGGCTCTATCCATAATCTTGAAGGATTCTTCCTCTTCTACTCTCCATCCAAACTGCATCGTCCCCAATATAATGGGAGCAATCTTTATCCCGGTTGTGCCTAATCTTACGTATTCCATAGCATAATATCCACGAAGGTTAGATAAAAGAATTAGCTTCAAGCAACATTCTTCGAAGCAATTTCTTCATATTTGAAGCAGGAAGTCATATGATCATTAACCATTCCTACAGCCTGCATAAACGCATAAATTATCGTGCTTCCTACAAAATTCATTCCTCGTTTCTTCAAATCCTTAGAGATTTTATCAGATAATTCGGTTTTAGCAGGAACTTCTTTCCAAGTTTTGAAACCATTATTTATTGGTTTGTTGTCAACAAAAGCCCAGAGATATTTGTCAAAAGAACCAAATTCTTTGCAAATAGCTATGAAGACTTTAGCATTTTGAACTGCTGAACGCACCTTCAACTTATTTCTAACAATACCCTCATCATTCAAGAGTCTCTCAATATCCACCTCTCCATATTTTGCAACTTTGTTAAAGTCAAAACTGTCTAGAGCTTTTCTATAGTTCTCCCTTTTGTTAAGAATTGTATTCCAATTCAAACCAGCTTGAGCTCCTTCAAGGATTATAAACTCAAAAAGAATTTGGTCATCATGAACAGGAGTTCCCCACTCCTCGTCGTGATAAGCCCTTGATAGTTCACTCTTATTTCCCCAACATCTTTTAACATCCACAATTATCATCTCCTAATGTTAGAACTTTGACGTTGTTTAGTTTTTTTGTAGAACAAAAAAAATTAGTTTTTGGAATTGGTATTCGGTTTAACAAATTTCTCGCGAACCGAGGAAAAAACTTTCGAGATAAGAGAATTTGTATCATCATTTACTGCATCTTTAATCATAATATCTCTATTTCTGTGAAGTAATCTGTGTTCTCCTATACAGTGTGGATGTATCATTAACTTGCAGATTTTGCACACCGCAAAACTTGCTCCACATGTTTTTTTAGCTTGTCCTATGGGTTTTCCACACTGTCCGCATTTGCCAAATATACTCATATTTGACTGCCCAACAAAGACACTTATGAAGCTAGCTTATTAGGAGACACTATTTTTTTGAGCTTATGACATTTTGAATCTCTTTCTATAACAATAAGAAACAGGAAATATAGCTAAAACAACGAAGAACGTAAATGCACCTGTTTTTCCAATTATGTTAAATGTTATTTCTAAAATCTCTAATCCACCACTTTTATCAGCAACATAAATTAAATTATCTCGTAAACACAACCCTAAAGCTTGTCCTCCGTCAAAATAATGACCTAATTCTATTGGTTGAGAGAAATTTGAGATGTCTATTACTTTCAAACCTCCTGTTACAGCAGCTTCATACATTGTACTACCTTCTACTATTACGTGTGATGAAGAACCCACATCGTTATAGGAACTCAAAAAATAAGGAGAAGAAGTATTTTCATAATTAATGATTTCAAAACCGTATTCCCATGTTGAATAAAAAACTAAACTCTCATTTACACATATGTCCATGACATTTCCAAGGGTTGTATAAGTAGAGATATGAGTTGGGGAAACAGGATCAGTTACATCCAATAGTATTAAAGAAGTATGAGACCCATTGATCGTTGAACCAATAAAACAGAGATTTTCTTTGATAAATAGTGTTCGCACGTCACCTATATCAGTAAAGTTTCCTATTTTAATTGGATTGGCAGGGGTGCTAACATCAATGATTTCCAGACCATTGTTACCATCAGCTATGTAAACAAGATTGTTTTTATAGATTATACCTTGTGAATAAGTTCTATCATCATTGAAACGACCTACTTCTATAGGATTAGTTGGATCACTGATATCATAAATAAACAATCCTTGAAATAAACTTGTAACATATGCTCTATTTGAAGTCATATCCAAATCAAAAAAGTATGAATTTGCAATATATTCAAAAGCTAATTCAACAGGATCAGAAGGGGAACTGACATCGATAATATGAAAACCAGTAAAATCATCTGTAAGGTATGCAATGTTTTCAAAAACTTCAACACACACTGCACTTCCTCCTGTTAATATCTGTCCAAGTTCGATGATTTCAACAGATTCGTAATTACTAGTAGCTAAAACTAAATTTGAAGAGATAGACAACAAAATAATAAGAAGAAAAGCAGTGAAAAAGGAAATAATTTGATCTAAAGCAAGAGGAAATCTCATAAAAGAAAGAGACTTCAAACATTTATAACTTTTTTAGGGAATGTGGAGAAAGAAAATAGGAGGAAAGAACTTGCTAAGTTACAAATCCATTTCTTTTAGTTTAACCTTAATATTAGCAACTTTCTCCTTATTCAAAGTATTAAGTTTCCAGAAAACAATTGCTCCAATTATAACTAGTACAGCTGGAATTAGCGCCAAATGGAAATTGATTCCCCACAGAGCGAGATCTGTCTGAGTTGTAGCGTTAGGATCAGAATCGAAACCTGTAAGTTCATGTATAGCCCAGAAGGATAGACCTTGGACAGCATAAGATAAACGCCCAAAAAATGCTCGAAAACCTAAGAATATACCATCATTTCGTTTCCCTGTTTTCACAACTATCTCATCTATTGAATCAGCCATAGCTGGAGTCATGATAAGCCAAAAACCACCAAAACTCATTCCCCAGAAAGCTAAAGCGATAATGAAACCAATTTGACCACGAAGGAAAATCATCGGGATGAAGCTTGCACCAATTAGTAGAGCAGCTATTGTAATCATCTTTTGATTGTCTTGAACCCTTTTAATGAAGTAGAGCCAGATAGGAATTGAGACTAAAGCTCCGGCTAGCATAGCAGCAAAAATAGGCGTAGTTTTTGCTACATTTCCTAAGAAATATTTCCCCACATAATGTATACTTCCCGTTAGTGACATAGTAGCAGCTTGATAGAAGAAGAAAAGTAGAATGAATGCGAGGAAGTTTTTATGAGTAAAAGCTTTCCTTAACTGTTTGAAGAACCCTTCCTTTTCCTCAGATTCAACGCTTTTCATGTACCGTTCAATCATTTTAGGAGTTTCTTTAACCCCTGGAATCATTGTAAATATCAATGCAAAACCTACAATAGAGAATACCCATCCATTGGTGATAAAAGTGGCGGAGTTATCAACATATACAGGTAAAAACTCACTGTATTCAACTATGAATGTTGGGAGTAAAGCTCCTGCAGCAATACCAATTACACCAATGACAATAGCAATACTTGCAGCTTTGTTGCGAACTTTATGACTTCTAAATTTATCAACAAAGGTACTTTGATAATTCACTTCCCAAACAGAGTAAAGGGTATCATACAAACAAATTGTCAACACCATCCAAGCAAAAAGTGCACCATCACTTGATCTTATAGATGTAGGGACGGTAAATATAAGAACAAAGGAGAAAACCCAGACGAGTGCCCCAAAAATAATCCATGGAAAACGCCTTCCAAGTTTCTTGGAAAGGAAAGTTGGTTTCTCAGTAAGAAAGCCGATAACAGGATCGTTCACTGCATTCCAAATAGAATAAATAACAAGAGCAAGAGCAGCAAGCCATGTTTTCAAACCAAGCTCGGTCTCAAAATAGAAGAAAACAAGAGCACCAAAAGCACCTGTAAAGAACTCAGCTAGGAACTTTCCAACACCATATGAAGCCATAACTCCAGTAGACCGAAGATTAGACTTTGGTGAAGAGACCGCTGTCTCATCATCAAAAGATGTGGATTTAATAGAATCGTTTTCATTAACCATGGTTCTTTAAAAAGAGTAGTTTTTAAAAAAACTTCTGCAAGAAATAAGGATACAAAAGAAAAATGAATGGAGCCCAGAGCGTGATTTTCAACTTTCAGAACGCATCTGAAATGGTTCTTGAACACGCGACAACAGGATCTTCAGTCCTGCGCTCTCCCAGCTAAGCTATCTAGGCAACATTGTTCTATCTTTTTTCTTCACCATTCCATTAAAAGTTTTTTGTTCTATTTCCCTTTCTAGTTTAATCTTAAAAAATAAGTATGATACTCACCTTAAGTAACTATAAATTTATCAGTTACATCTTCCTTGTATAATATGCTATGGCACTTAAAGGAATTGATAAATTAGCAGAGAGAAAGAAACGTACTTTATTTATTATTCTTGGTGTTATTCTTGGAGTTTTAGTTTTCAATTTATCTTTTCTACTCGATTATCTTTTCTACTTTGATCCCGAATTAGAATCAGCCATTCTCTTGCTATCTCTTATTGGTTTGGGTGGTTTTATCTCAGGCTTAATACCCTTAAAAAAAGTTGATGGTTTAATCTCTGGTGCCTTTTATTCATTGTTTTTCTATATTGAAATAAATTTAATAGCAGTGTTTTACTATATACATTTGGGGGTTTTGGATGAGGTTTGGAAACCGCAGAATCTTGCTATTACCTTGCTCTACGTTCTAATGACAATTGGTTGCTCTATTATTGGTATTGGCCTGAGATTTCTGATTGTTCTACTATTTAGCAAACTAAGAAAGAGTAGAAACACCTAATCTATCTTTTTTAGACAAATTTTTCCAAATATTAATGTTTAATAAAGTCCAAGTCATATTCAGCTTGAGAATTATGTCACAAAATCGCTATTATTCCAAAAAAGATTACAAAGGAGATTATTCTGCCTTTGGTACAGGGGTTGTTTTCATTGCTATAGGCATTCTATCACTATTGTTTAGACGCTACGGTATAGATTTTATAGGCTTAGCTTCTTGGGGTTACTGGTTTTTCATTCCCGCCTTTTTCACTATAATTGGTGCTATTGGCCATTTAGACTCTGATCGTCGAATGCGTAACAATGTTTTACGCGCTGTTCAAAACCGTGGCGATAGCTCCGTTAAACTTGAAACTTTGGCTGAAGAGACTGGTATTAAACCTAAGAACGTTCTTCGCGTACTTGTTGATCTGCGTAATACAGGTCAAGCTAAATATCGTTATGATACAGCATCAGGTGAGATTATGCTTGGTGAAACAGTCAATTATGAAAAATCTCCCGAATTTACAGAACCCATCTCTCAAAAACAGCTTGAAGTTATTTATCCCTCCGGTGAGGTTAACTTCTGTCCCTATTGTGGTCATAAGGCTAGTGCAGGTATGCAATTCTGTGAGAGCTGTGGTTCCAATTTATCTTAACAACTCTTTTTTCTTTTTCCTTTATTTGTGAAATGTCAGATGTATAACGTCGCCGTCTGATAATTCGTAACTTATTCCTACTCTTTTTCTTCTTCCATTTGGTCCGCCTTCAAGCACTACCGCATCCTTAAAAATCTCAACCTTTCCTTTTCCTATTTTCTTAATTACATCTTTCACTGTTACATGGTCCTTGAAAAATACTATTGGAAGATCTTCTATTTTGTTAAATGAGTCCATTGTATATAATCGCACAGGCTTGATTATCTCAATCATTTTTTTCTTAACATCATCTAGGTTATCATTTGAAACCTCTTTCAATCCTGTTGAGAGCATAACTTCCATCTTTTTATCGTATACTAAAAATGCTGGTATTGTCCTTGGATTTGTTTGTGCAAAGCCATCATCCATCCGCTCTGCTCTTAGATGTATATTGTTCTTTTTTAGTTCAGATAATACCAGCTTAAAGTCTTTTATCGATCGCCCTAGAATCAATAGACAATCTGTTGAATGAACCATGGCTAGTGTTGATTTGTTGTTATCCCAACATCCTTCATATATTGCTGGTAGTTCTACTAACTGAAAATTAACATTATCGTGCTTCAAAGCACCATATTGTGCCTCGGTCGAAGTGTAAGGATAATCTGCTACGAGGAAATTGGTCCCTGTAAGATTATTTAGTAATGTACTTTTCCCGCTGTTAGCTGCTCCTATTATCACAAATTGGGGGGTTTCCTTCTTAGTGTGGCTCCCTTTACGCGATGCTTTTTTCGCTTGTTCCATCGTTTCTATTTCTTTTAACTCTCGTCTCAGCTTATCCTTGATTTTTCTATAGTCTCCAACATCAAATTGAATTTCTTTCAGTAATAGACGAATTTCCTTTGCTCGCTCATCTCCTACCTTCCCTTTAAGTCGACCATTTATTTCATCCATCATTACACTATAAGGTTTAGGCATTCGTATAACCTGTTCTGATTTTAATAAAATTCGTTTGTATGCTTATTAATCTTGTTTAGCCAATGCTTCTGCTACTAACCTCTCACTTAGTTCCCATAAGAAATCTTGATTATGCGCATCTTTGGTCATTTTTGCTGTTTTAGATTCTTTGCAATCAGTAAAGTATTTCCCAGTTATTTCTTCTAAATCATTAGAGGACGCAACATACACTGAAGTTTCCGCGCTCTTTTCAATTGAACGGGTTGGTATAAGGTCGGCAAATTTTCTGAACCATTTTGAAAGTCCAACAGTAGTCATCTGTGTTTTTACATGTCCGGGATTTACGGAATTCACTGTCACTTCAGTTCCCTCCAGTTCTCTAACAAGTTTGTTGGTAAACAGAACCATTGCAGTTTTAGAATTGCTATAAGCTTGTGGTCCCAGGTATCCATTTTCTAAAAACGGATCTTTCATTTTAATTTTGAAGGATCTATGTATGTTAGAGGAGAGATTGATAATTCTTGAAGGAGAGCTTTTCTTCAGAAGAGGAAGTAATAATTCTGTAAGATAGTAATGAGCTAAATAGTTTACTGCAAACGTGCTTTCATATCCATCTTGTGTTGTTGTTCTCTTCATGTGGAACACTCCTGCATTGTTTATCAGAACGTGTAGATTAGTATATGTTTGTAGAAACTCATCTGCAAAACGTTTCACATCTTTCAATGATGCCAGATCACAGATCAAAAGTTCAATATTCTTGTTACCAGTTGTATGAATTATTTCTTCTTTAGCTTGTGCCCCTTTTTCTTGGTTACGACAAACCATTACTACCTGAGCATCTAAAGCTGCTATTTGTCTTGCTGTTTCTTTTCCTATCCCTGTATTAGCTCCTGTTATCATACAGGTTTTTCCCTTTATCCAAGAATTCTTTGACATAGTATCACATTAATTGATGATTTCTTTAATATCAATAATTCGTTGAAACAAAAATTTTATACGAATTATTTATTAATTTATCAAAGTTTACGAGTTTCATGAGTTCAGAAAAATCTAAGGTTTATTTTGGTTCTTTTCAAAATGGAAGAAGTTCTACTTTTGCTTCCTTTGCTGTTAAACTAGACAAAATCGTCGAACTTTTACTAGAAGAAACCCCTATAGAGAAGAAGGATAAAGTTGCTGTCAAAATGCATTTAGGTTTCAGCGATGGTTATCAGACTATACCTGTTTTCTTTGTAAGAAGAATCGTTGAAGCTATCAAGAAAACTGGAGGTTACCCTTTTATTACAGATAATCCAACCAGCGTTTATAATGCAGTTAACAGAGGTTATACCTCCGAAACATGTGGTTGTCCCATCATTCCAATTGCTGGAGTTAAAGATGGTTATACCAAACCTGTTGAAATTAACTACAGGGGGATAGATACGCTAGACCTTGCTGGAGCTCTTATTGATGCTGATGTTTTAGTAGATCTCGCTCATGCCAAAGGTCATGGAGCTTGTGGTTATGGAGGAGCAATCAAGAATCTTGCTTTAGGTGGTTATTCTGGTCCAACTCGTTGGAGAAAAATCCATGGTGCTGCAAGTATTGATGAATACTGGGATAAAGCAAAAGGAACACCAGAGCTAGCTCAGAAACTAGTAGAATCTTGTCCGTATGGTGCCCTAAGTTATGATGAAGAAAAAGATAACCTTCGTAGGAATTACCATGATTGTCATCAATGCTTTACTTGTTTACAAATTGATGGTGGTTTGGGAGCTGTTAAACTTCCTCGTGAGAGCTACACTTCTTTCCAAGAGATGATGGCAATTGCAACACAGAAAGTTCTTGAAACTTTCAAACCTGAGAAAGTAATGTACATCAACATCCTTAACCAGATCACAGCCTATTGTGATTGTTTAGGTTTTGGCCAGCTTCCTATTGTTAATGACATTGGTGCTGTTGGTAGCAAAGATATTGTTGCTATTGAAACTGCCACATTAGACTTGATCAAGAAGGAAGGATTAATCGAAAAGAACATTCCTCCTTATTTCAAACATGTTAATCTCGATTCTGAAGTTGATCTTCATCCCTTCACCAGAGTTCATGGACCTTACAAAGATCCTTATGAAACAGTACAATTTGTTGAAAAGATGGGTTTGGGTACTTCCAATTATGAATTAGTTGAGATACTATCCCCTGAAGAAACAGCCAAGATGGAACCTCCCAAGAGAGTATTTGAAGGTGAACCTACTTTCTTTTAATCTCTCTTTTCTTCTTTTTCTACTTTTTTCCTTGCAAAGAATGTGGCTACTACGTCAGTTATTAAACCGTATGCGATTCCAGCTGTGAATGTTATGTAACTGAAGTGGGGGTCTAGTAATAATACTGTAACTGAGAACAATAACCCAAAGAAAATCCCTCTAATACTTACATTCGTCCATCTTTTCCAACCTATTCCTGGTATAATTGTAAATTCCCCAACAAACCCAATTGTTACACCTAGTGCAAGACGAGACATCCAAATTCCCAAAAGATAAACTATGTTTTTTAGATAACCTCCCTCAATTCTTAAACCAACACCTATAATACAAACAATTCCAAGCAAAGCTCCTGTAACTGTTGATATAATGAGTCTCTTATAATTAATCATTTTCTTCAGTTAATCAATCATGTAGTTCTCTTTAAACCTTGTTTTCTTTCAATTAAAATTATGAGAACTTCATATAGAACATTTTTTAAATTCCTTTGAGATTTTTTGGCTAGTGAGAATTATGGATTTGAAAGGTAGGTCACTTCTTTCATTGAAAGATTTTACGGCAGAAGAAATTCGTTTTCTTCTTGATGAATCTAAAAGATTGAAGGCTGATTTTAAAGCCTATAATCGCGAAAAACCGCTTAAAGGTTTAACTCTAGGAATGATTTTTCAAAAAAGATCAACTCGGACTCGTGTTTCTACAGAAGTCGCCATGTACTACTTAGGTGGTCACGGGGTCTTCTTGAGCTCCTCAGACATCCAATTAGGTGCTGGAGAAACTATTAAGGATACAGCTCGTGTGCTTTCAAGAATGCTTGATGGTGTATTAGCAAGAGTTTATGCCCATGAAGATGTTAAGGAGCTAGCAAAGTATTCTACTGTCCCAGTTATCAATGCTCTTTCAGACAAATATCATCCATTACAGATCCTTGCTGATTTATTAACAATTGAAGAACACAAGGATAGGTTAGCTGGATTGAAACTGGCATGGTCAGGCGATGGCAATAATGTTTGTAACTCCTTACTTATTGGTTGTGCAAAGATGGGTATTGACATGTCAGTGGCAACACCTAAAGGGTATGAACCCTCAAGTGATGTTGTAGAGTTGGCTATGGGTTTTGCAGAAGACACAGGTGCGAAGATTGTCATAACAAATGATGCAGCTATTGCAGTGAAGGATGCTGATGTAGTAGTAACAGATACATTTGTTTCAATGGGTGAAGAAAAGCAAGAGAAAGAAAAACTAGCTGTTTTCAGCAATTATATAGTATCAGAGGAACTATGTTCTAATGCTAAAAAAGATTTTATCTTCATGCACTGTTTACCTTACAAACATAAAGAAGCTACAGAAGAGATTTTTGAGAGCGAAAACAGTGTTGTTTTTGATGAAGCTGAAAACAGACTTTGCACTGTTATGGCTGTTCTTAATGCTTTCATGGGACAATAGTTCCATCCTTTTCTTTATTTTTCATTTCTTAGCTGTTTTTCAACTATTCTCAATATAAATAAAAAAATAAATAAAAAAGAAGGAGTGTCAAAGCACTCGTATTTAATCACCGGCTATAGGAGCAGTTGACACAATTTTTACTTTGGTGAATTTCAAGAATTTTGTTTTGATGCTTAGCAATATTATACCTAGAAACAGAATTCCACTTGCCATTAACATAGTGTTTGCTATCCCCATAGCTTCTGATGTTAAACCAGAGAGTGATAAACAGATTACACTAAATACTTGTACATATGCATTTGTCGCACTATATGCCCTTCCCCTTATTTCATTGGGAACTTCTTCTGCAAAATAGGCATTGATGCTAAGGCTATGCATCCCGGCCAATATACCTGATATTAGTCCAAAGACACCGATTACATAAATTGATGGTGTAAATATGAATATTATATAATATACTGCTAAACCCACCACTCCTGCTATTATTGCTCTAGATCTCCCTATTCTTTTCTCAAATTTAGCAAAGAGCAAAGTTCCTATAACAGTTCCAAACGCTACAATTGCACCTATTATTCCAAACTCAATATTTGCTAGTTGTTCTAGTAGTACATTTCCACTATGTCGTATTTCGAATATCCATGGATATAGTAAAGGTCCTGCAAAGGATGCCCCTATTATTATAAACGCAAACAATACTAGTAGTATTTTTATTATTGGGTGTCTAAAAAGAAAGCTTAACCCTTCTCTTAGATCGCTAAATATTGTTTTCATCGTCAAAGTTTCTTTTTCTCTTGACGCTGATGGAATTACTGTCCTTAGTATTATCAATCCTGATAAAACATAACATCCACTTGTTATCCAAAATGCTGGGGGGCCAAAGAATGCGTAGATTGGTGCAGCCATTAACGGTCCTAATACTGCTAAAGTTTGAAAGATGAGTCTGCTTATGCTAATTGCTTTTACATAGGACTTTAACCCAACAATCTCAGGAATAGCTGCAGATCTTGGAGCCGCGAAGCTTGAAGATCCCACTCCATCCAGGAAAGCTATTATTAGCAATAAATAGAATGAGTGGACAAAGGGTATAGCGATAATTGAAATTGCTCTCATAAAATCAGCTGACACCATAATTGCTTTTCTACTTATTCTATCAGCTAAAACCCCTGAAATTGGACCGATTAAAATCCAAGGCAAAGTTTGAGCTGCTAAAACGAATGTCATCTGAGCAGCTGAACCAGTAAGACTATAAACATAAAGCACAATCGCTATTCTAAAAACGGCATCTCCTATGTTACTAAATAATTGCCCAGAAAGCAGTTTAACAAATTCTTTGTTTCTAAAAACATCCCTATAGGATGATTCATTTTCATTTTCTATTTTACTCTCCGTCAATATTTCCACCTTAATTTCAATTTCATTTATTATAAAGAAAAAAATTAATGGAAGCTTCCCCTGTATAAGATGAACTCTTCTAAGGAAGCTAACTTCTTCTTACGCCAATCCATTTTGATTTTATCTTGTTTCTTTCTATTTGATACCATGTTTCTCACCTAATTCTCAGTTCTCATGAGAATTGTTCTCACATAACATAAGAATGACAAGTATTTAAGTGTTTCTCACTTTGTGTGAGAATAAGTATCATTGTTGATGAGAAACCTTATATATTCTTCTGTAAACTGTTAAGATGAAGAATGGTTGATCATATGGCATTCCAAGATATTATAGAAGAAGAGCAAGAATCTGTTATCTTCATTGATAATGAGGAAACTGTAAAAAAGATACATAATCCCCTTTATGCCCCAATTATAAAGATTCTAAGAGAAGGATATAAGACTTTCAAAGAGATTAAAGAAGAGTATACAAAGCATGCTAGTACCGTACCTCCCGATAAAACTTTGTACAGACATCTTAATACTTTGAAAGAGGCTGGAGTAATTATTGAAATTGGAAAGAGAGTTTACAAGGGTCAATCAATGACAGAAAAATTATTTTCAAGAACTGCAAAGTTCTTTCACACTGGAACAAAAATAAAAGATCAAGAATATAAGGACAGGATTGAGAAACAATCAAAGATTCTTTCAAAGTTTTTTAGTTTAACTAATGATATTCAAAAAGATTCAACGGAATGTATTGAAGAACTTCTAAACAAAGTTCATTCTTGTGATATTCAAGGCATAGACAAACTTTTCCGCGAGTTTCCTGATGAAGTTGCTGAAATCGCTGGTAATCTTCCTCATGATGAGTTGCAAGGCGTCGTGGATGAATATATACGTCTTAACACGTTACTCATTATTCCAGATTTGAAAGATGAATTGAAGAAATGTTTGGATCTCGATTAATTTTCTGTTTTTTCACTCGCATCAACTTTTATATTATAATACAAAACTAGCGACGAGGATACATGAAACCTACTGAAGTTTTTCAGTCCAACAGGCAGCAATTTTATGATGAATTGTTTGAGCTGCTTCGGATTCCTAGTATAACAAAAAATAGCGAAGATGTGGAAATAGCAGCTGAATGGCTAAAGAAGAAACTAGAACAAAGTGCTGATTATGTTGAGATAATTCAAACAAAGGGCAATCCTGTCGTTCTTGTAGAATGGGAACCCCAAACACAACAAAAGAACACACCTACCTTACTTCTCTATGGCCACTATGATGTTCAACCCCCTGAACCTCTAGACAAGTGGAATTCACCACCTTTCGAACCAGAAATAAGTGAAGGGCGAATATATGCCCGTGGAGTTGGCGATAACAAAGGACAGTTCTATGCTCATTATTGTGCTATAAAATGCCTACACGAAGTTAATGAGCTTGGATTAACTGTGAAATTTATTTTCGATGGAGAAGAAGAGTTGGGCTCTTTTCATCTTGAAGAAGCTATGAACGCGAGAAGGGAGTTTTTTGAAGATGTTGATTTGATTATCGTTTCCGATGGTCCCGCTGATCCTTCTTGGAAACCTACACTCGAATTCGGTGCAAGGGGTATACAAACTGTAAGAATTGAGTTGCTATCTGCTAATAGTGACGTTCATAGTGGAAACTTTGGTGGTATTCAACCTAATCCTGCTTGGGATTTACTTGCTATTCTACAAACCATGAGAGATGAAAACGGCAAATGTTTAATCGAAGGATTTTATGATGATGTTTTTGTACCTACTGAAACAGCACTTAAAGCTGCAGAAAACCTTAATCGTGATCCTGAAACATACAAGAAACAATTAGGCATTTCCTATTTTGGTGAAGAACAAGATCAACCTTTAACACACAGAGTGATGTTTCGTCCAACATTTAATATTCGGGGATTCAGATCAGGAGAAATTCGAGAGAACGCCAAAACAATTATTCCAAGTGAAGCGGTTGCAGAGCTGGATGTTAGGTTAGTTCCAAATCAAACACCAGAGAAAATTGAGAGTCTGATTCTTACGCATTTAGATAAGTTAAGAAGCCATTCTGAAAGGATGGTTCAAGTTCTTGATAGATGTAAAATTAGTTTTGGAGCGAGCTTTCATCCGTTGTTTACTCCCTTAGAACTGCCCTGGACAGAGATATTAGTTGAGGCTATTAAGGAAGGATTTGGGCAAGAACCTTTGAAGCTTCCACTTGCTGGAGGAAGTTTACCATTATATTCCTTGTATAAAGTCACTGAGAAACCCATTTACATAATCCCGTACGCTCAACCAGACGAAGCTAATCATGCGCCAAATGAAAACATGATGGTGGAATGGTTTGAGAAAGGAGTAAAAACCAGTATCAAACTATTACAAAAGCTAGGTAAAATAAATTCGTCTAATTTATCTAGCTAATATCTTAGTTTCCACTTGTTTTTTCTCTTCCAATTTTATTGTTAGTTCTGTTTCTTCTTTAGCTTTGATTATTGTATCTGCTATCCTCGAAATAATCTTCTTTTTAATCGTTTAGAGAATTTTGTTACCCAAATAAAAGGCGCGAAAACCATGGTTTTAATTAAATTATCTTTAGGTTTACTCACAAGCTTTGTTATGTTTTTGCTAGTTCTAGTATATCATACACCTAAAAGCTTGATCTCCCGTTACTGACTACTTTCCCTTTTTCCTTTTCTTCCTAATTATACGACAGTTGCAGATTTTTATGAAATATATCTTTCATTTTTTTGTTTAGAGAGATTATTCCACAATTTTTACTGAAACCTGAATCGATGTTTTTTTCGATAAAACAATATTCCTACTGAAATTGCTAACAGAACGACATTAAAAGCAATTGAAGTTTTCTTAGGATCATCAGGATCTAAGGGGTCAGTTCCATTTTCTATCTCCTCCCCATCTAGCATGCCGTCTCCATCAGTATCATTGTTGTTAGGGTCTGTAAAATAGACCAATACTTCTTCTCCGTCTGATAAGTTGTCATCATCTGAATCCTCATCATTTGGATTAGTTCCATAATCATTAACTTCTTCACCATCAAAGAGTCCATCTGAGTCGGTGTCATTTACTAATGGATTCGAATTGTGTAAATATTCCTCTAAGTTTGTTAAACCGTCTTCATCTAAATCCTCAGTAGAATCGTCGAACCAAGGGTTTAGATCATATTCTATTTCCCATTCTGCAGGCATCCCATCATAATCAGTATCGCTCAATGGATAAGAATCAGAACTTCCTGCTGTTCCGTCGATACTATATGCTCCTGATCCGCTCCAATCGTCCCAATAATTGCCTGTGTTAGAACTTGTGTTGTACCAATAATTGTTTGCTCCACCATCATTAGCTTGCGATGTTCCAGAAATTCGATTAACTGAGAGGATATTGGAGTAGAATACATTGTTTGCTGAATTTTCTTGTACTGATATACCATACTCTTTATTCCGAGCTATAATATTATGATAAATTTGACAATTATCTGTTTCTCTCATATAAAGACCGTTTATCTCACTGTCATATATCTCATTATCTCTAATAACCAGTGAATCACAGTAATACAACGAAATCCCATTTTCCCCACTACTAAAAATATGATTGTTTTCAATGGTGCAATCAAAGCATTCAACTAAGTAAAGACTGTTAGAATATTTCCTTAATCCAAATGTATTGTTCTTCATATTTGCTGAATTGACTCCAGTAAGATAAATTGAGAAAAATCCATCTTTGTTGCTGTTGTTTTTAATATTTACAGCAGTTGTGAGACAAATACGTAAAGAAGTATCTGTAAAATAATTATCCATGATGCTAATTCTATCTCCACCTACTGATACAACCCCACATCTATTTTCGATTATATTCGCATTTTGACAGTAGTATAATCCTATACCTACAAAGTATTCAATCATAGAACTTGGCTGTTGATTTTTAATAGTTATATTTGTACAATTTACGAAAAACAGTTGTTCATAATCTGAGTTGTCAAACTCTAAATCGTTCTGATTTTTGAACCAACCAATTTCCTTTCCATCTACTGTATTATTATAGACATTATATGAAAGACACTCTGCTAAATCATCATGTTCATCAAAATAAACGATTATACCATACACAGAGAAGGTGTTATTGGCAATTACTGAATTAGCTGAATTTTCAATCATAATCCCCAAACCTTGGTTCAGAAAAGTATTGTTTGCTATAAGTGTATTAGCAACCACAAATACCCAAATCCCCAGACTCAAATCACCCTCAAACGTGTTATCAATTATTTTAGCTCTGCCAGCCCCAACATGATCCAGGAAAATTCCTCCATCCCTAGCTGTTATAACACAATTCCTAATTACAAAATACTTTGTTGTGTACTTAATCGATATCCCCCAAGCAGGAGGACTATGTGGCGAATCTGGTAGGATGTTATAATTTTCAATTATGTACGGATTTTCCTCTGTTCCATTTCCTAAAGAGGCATATGAAACAAAATCATCATCAGTAGGAATGTAAATATTATTAATGTCAATCAATGATTTAGTGATAGTTGCTTCTACCACCGTTTTTGAAGAAGTCTGATTATCAAAGTACAAAGACACTTGCATTAGTAATAAAACTACTAATAGATAATTTAACAAGTCTCTACTACCGCTCTTCATCACAATCAAATTATTAGTTAAACAAAGACTCTTATAAATTTTCTTGCGGATTTCACCAGACAAAAGCCTTCTGACTTGCATTAAATTTTTATATTACAAAATTAAATTACTTCCGAAAATGCAGGAAGCCATTGGAAATTTTTCAAGTAAATAAACAAAATTTTCTTGATGAGTTATTTAAACTGCTAAGAATTCCTAGTATAACAAAGAACAATGCATATGTTACAACTACTGATGAATAGTTAAGAGATCTCTTGCAGAAGACTGCAGACTACGTTGAAATAATCCCTACTAAGGGGAACCCTGTAGTTCTTGCTGAATGGAAACCTCAAATCCAAACTGAGAAAATGTCGACTTAATTATTGTTTCTGATGGTCCTGCGGACCCTTCTTGGAAACCTATTCTGGAATTTGGTGTTAGAGGTATACAAACTGTAAGAATTGAGCTACAATCAGCTGATAGTGATGTTCATAGTGGTAACTTTGGCGGAATTCAACCTAATCCCGCATGGGATCTATTAGCCATTCTAAATACTATGAGAGATGCAAAGGGTAAATATCTGATTGAAGGTTTTTATGATGATGTTTTTGTACCTTCTGAAGCAGCACTTAAAGCTGCAAAAGAGCTTAACCGCGATCCTGATGCATACATGAAACAATCAGGTATTCCTATTTTGGTGAAGAACAAGATCAACCTTTAACGCACAGAGTAATGTTCCGTCAAACATTTAATATTCGTGGATTCAGATCAGGAGAAATTAGAGAGAATGCCAAAAAAATTATTCCGAGTGAAGCAGTTGTAGAGCTGGATGTGAGACTAGTCTCAAACCAAATACCAGAGAAAATTGAGAGTTTGATTCTTACTCATTTAGAGAAACTAAAGAATCAATCTGAAAGATTTGCAGCAATTATTGATAAATGTAAAATTGGTTTTGGAGCGAGCTTTCATCCGTTGTTCACTCACTTAGAACTGCCTTGGACAAAAATATTAGCAGAAGCTATTAAAGAAGGATTTGAGCAAGAACCTTTGAAGCTTCCACTTGCTGGAGGAAGTTTACCATTATATTCCTTGTATAAAGTCACTGAGAAACCCATTTACATAATCCCTTACGCTCAACCAGATGAAGCTAATCATGCTCCAAATGAAAACATGATGACTGAGTGGTTTGAGAAAGGAGTAAAAACCAGTATCAAACTATTACAAAAGCTAGGCAATACAAATTTATCTAGCTAACAGCTCAATTTCCTCTTGTTTTTTCTCTTCCAACATTATTGTTAGGTCTGTTTCTCTTTTAGCTTTGATTATTGTATCTGCTATCCCTGTAATAATTTTTCTTTTTAATCGTTTAGAGAATATTGTCACCCAAACAAGAGGAACGAAAAACCATGGTTTAATCAGATTATCTTTAGGTTTACTCACAAGCTTTGCTATGTGTTCAGCTAGTCCTTGAACATCATACCCTTGGAATCCTGATTTTCCGTAACCTGCTACCTTACCAAAATTCGTATCATATGGTCCAGGGTATACTGTTGAGATCTTTATCCCGTATTCTTTTACTTCTTCCCTAATACAGTCACTAAATGTTTTTACTGCTGCTTTAGTTGCACAATATACCGCAAACGGATATGATGGTAGAAGAGCTAGCGTTGAGGATAGATTGATTATGTGACCCTTACCTTGTTCTTTCATTATCGGTAAAACTCTATGTGTTAGTTTAATCAATGCCAAGATATTTGTCTCTATCAACTCATCTATTTCCTCATCTGGTTGATCAATGAACAAATTAGCTTTTCCTAATCCAGCATTATTGATTAGCACATCAATTTGTCCGAAAGCTTTCATAGTAAGATTTACTACTCTCTCACGATCTTCCCTGTTTCTAACATCGCCAATGATTGGTAGAACCTTTGCACCCTTCCTTTTTACAGCATGAGCTGTTTTCATTAACTCTTTCTGTCTTCTGGCTACAATGACAATCTTTGGTTTACTTTCTGCTAGTTTTAAAGCCACTGCTTTTCCAATTCCAGAAGATGCTCCCGTGATTATGATAATTGGACTCTCGTCATTCATATAATCATTAGCTTACCCAAAATAGCATATAAAAGAGCCACAATTATTCTTTGGTTAATCTGCAGGTTTTAAGCAGTTAATTTCCATGTTAAAATTAAATCTGAATACACTCCTTTCCGTTTCCCTCTACAATATCAATTATGTTCTTTCTTTGTTCTGATCTTGCGCCCTTCTTATCTATTAGAGCTCCTTTAGGTTCCTCAATGGTTTTCTCGAAAGCTTCCAGGATAATTTCTTCAGTTAAATTATCTAAAGTATGTTTAGCAGCTATGTGACTAATATGTGTTTTCTCATCTAAAAGAACATGTTTACGGAATCTGTAAGCATAGTGATTCCCTCCAAAACCAACGAAACTCTCACCTTGAAACTTACCTCTTTGTACAAACTGTTCAGCTGTTTCTATAATTGCTTGTCCTACGGCTAAGGCTGCTTTCTTATGTACCCAGTATTCCTCACTGCTACCCAACTCCATGAAGATCAGAGGTGTTTTAAGTTCAGTTGGACCATGATGAGTAACTTCCATATCAACCTTGAACTCTTCTAAATCAAATTCTTCTTGTTTAGTGATTAGATTTTGAAAGCCAAATTTCAGAGCTGTTGCTGATGTATAAGAAAGCTCTTTCTCTCTACCATCAAGTGTTATTTGGTTCCAATTACCTGTTGGATGAATTAACAACGCAGGTGTTCCTGAAGCTGCTCTGTGTCTACTGGCAAAAATATACAACTCTGCTTCAATTTCTAAATCAAGGTGATTACTTCCTACACCATCTTTCTTTGAACGAATAATTTTGATGTCGTTTGGATATTTGTTATGTTGATAAACAACACTGCCATCAAATAACTGATCAGTCTCTTTGAAGTAAGACTGGCTCTTAAGCTCGTTCCAAATTGTATTTGCTGCTAAATCTGGTTCTGGTATAATTATTACAACTCTTGATTTTATCGACACATCGAACACTTTCATTGTTATGAAGATACAGAAAAACACGTATAATAAATTTAGGGATTAATTGGCATATTCGACTTCAAAACAGCTTTCTTCAATTTTTTTTATGCACTTCAATATATCCAGTTTAAGTTTAAGCTCTTGTTTAGTAATAACTGGAAACCTGTAGTGTTCATTTGTATGCTTAATTTCTCCATTTTTCTCAAATCTTTTTGAAATAAATTCTTCATGTCGTTGAATTCTTTCTTCATTGTATTCATTAGCAAATTCAACAATCTCATTGATTCCTTTTTGTATAACTTCCTTAAAATTCTCTTCTATTTCTATACCTATACTATTCCTTGCAGAAGCCATAGCAGCCAAGATTGTAGTTCCTGTACCTAAAAAAGGATCTAAGACCACGTCTCCTTTTAGTGAAAACATATTGATTAGTCTATAAGCTAATTCAAAAGGAAAGGCAGCACTTCTATCTCTTAGTTTTCCACTTCGTAAAGATTGATGTACTCCACGCAAGTCCCATATATCTGAAAACCAGCTGTTTCTTTCCTCCCAGAAATAGGGGCTAAGAAATCTTTCTCGCTTCTCTTCATCTGTTTTAAACTCCCTTTTTCCACCTTTTCTAAAAATAAGTATATACTCGTGTTCTAAAGTTACATATCCACCAGGCGGTAACATTCCCGAACCCATAAATTTGTTTGGTGCATTTGTTTGCTTACTCCAAACAATATAAGGTAAACAACTTAAACCTATCTTGCAGCAGTGGGAGATTATCCTGGAATGCGATGGATAGAGTTTAAAATTTCCACCCATGCTTTGTGTAGTATCACCTATATTGATGCAAACTATTCCACTTGGTTTCAAAACCCTATATATTTCATTCCAAACCTTGTCTAACTCCTGATGCATCAATTCAAAAGCTAAATTTCCATTTTCTTCATTTAAAGCGTCCTTAATCGCGGGATTTTGTTCAGCAAAAACATCATTCCAAAGCTGTACTAATGGATATGGTGGGGAAGTTACAACGAGATGAACTGACTCATTTTCAATCCCGCTCATTTCTTGCGAACTCTTAAAGATGAGTTCATGCAATGTTTTTAGCATTTTTAACCCCTTGAATATAGCAATTATTCGCTAAGGATGTGATTACTTAGAATATCTTCTAGATAAAGTTTGTTGATTCTTGCGTAAAAAACAATTGTACATTTTCAAACAAAACAAACTTGAGAGAAAGACTTTTTATTTCGGTCTAGCGTCAACCCATTATCTTATACTGCCAACTTTGGTGTGTAATTATGGCAAAAGCAGAGAATATTAAGATTACAATTGATGGTAAAGAAGTTGAGTGTCGCACTGATGAAACCTATCTAGACATAGCTGAGAGGAATGGTATTGAAATCCCAACAGTTTGTCATCATCCAGCGTTGGAACCAGCAGGTAAATGTAGAGTTTGTGTTATAGAAGAAACGCTTGAAGAAAAAACCCGAATCGTTGCATCTTGCAAAGAACATGCTAAAAACAATGTAATTATCAGCACAACATCTGAGAGAGTTCAGAAAACAAGAAAAGCTTTGATCAGTAAAATGGCCAAGCTACATACTGAAGATTGTGTAGTTTGTGGTACAGATGAAGAATGTAAAATAGAGGTTCTTACCAAGAAGTATCTTGTTGATGAAGAACCTATTGAAATTGCTGAGAAAACAGTTGAATTATCAGAAAAAAATGAATTTTTCACTTTAAGATATGAAAATTGTATCAAATGTGGTCTGTGTGTGAGAGTTACTGAAGAATTGCAGGTTTGCAATGTTTTAGCAATGGAAAGAGGAAAGTTTGATGGTCACCCACACCCAAAGATTGGTACCAGTTTTGAAGAAGCAGGTTGTGTAGCTTGTGGTAATTGTGTAGCTGTATGTCCAGCAGGAGCTTTGGTTAGCAATCATGTACTGGCAATTGAAAAGGTTGGTGAACTTCGTCAAGCGACAACGATATGTGCATATTGTGGTGTTGGATGTAACTTTGATGTTGTAGTGGATACTGAAACAGAGAAAATTGTTACTGTTAATTCAAACCTAGATAATGTGGTTAATGGTATTGCTTTATGTGTTAAAGGTCGATATGGGTGGGATTTTGTTAATCATCCTGAGAGACTAGATTCTCCTTTAATCAAGAAAGATGGAGAATTTGTTAAAGCTTCTTGGGATGAAGCATTTGATTTAATAGAAAATAAGTTGAAAACTATCCGAGACGAGAGCGGTCCTGATTCTCTAGTTTTTCTCTCTTCTGCTAAATGTACTAACGAAGAAAATTATCTCATGCAGAAACTTGCTAGAGCTGCCGTTGGTACAAATAATGTGGATCATTGTGCTCGTTTATGCCATGCTTCAACAGTGACAGGTCTTGCACGAGCTTTTGGCTCAGGTGCTATGACAAACAGTATCAGTGATTTAACAAATGATGCTGAGGTTATTTTCGTTATAGGTAGCAATACTACTGAAGCCCATCCCGTTATTGGTATGAAGATTAAACAAGCTGTTACAAAAGGTATAACCAAATTGATAATTGCTGATCCCAGAAAAATTGAACTTGTTGATTATTCTGAAATTCATCTTCAACAAAAACCTGGTTCAGATGTAGCCTTGATCAACGCTTTTATGAAAGTAATTCTTGAAGAAAACCTTCACGACGAGGAATTTATTAAAAATAGAACTGAAGGATTTGATGATCTTAGGAAGAAATTAGAAGGAACCTCATTGGAAGTTTTGTGTAAAATAGCTAATTTAAAAGTCGATGATGTAAAAGAAGCTGCTCGACTATATGCCAAAGCAAAGACGGCGTCTATTGTATATTCTATGGGAATCACACAACACACAACTGGTACAGATAATGTTCTATCTCTTGCTAATTTGGCTATGATTACAGGAAATATTGGTCGTCCTGGTGCTGGAGTTAATCCACTACGAGGGCAAAACAATGTTCAAGGGTCATGTGATCTTGGTGGTTTACCTAATGTTTATCCAGGATATCAGAAAGTCACAGATTCGGAAGCTAAAGCGAAATTTGAAAAAGCATGGAACGTCTCTAATTTGGATGATAAAGTTGGTTTAACTGTAGTTGAAATGATGCATGCAGCTGATGAAGGTAAGGTTCGCGGTATGTATATAATGGGGGAGAACCCAGCATTGAGCGATCCCAATCTCAACCATGTACGTAAGGCCCTTGAAAAATTAGAATTCCTCGTTGTTCAAGACATTTTCATTACTGAAACTGCTAAATATGCTGATGTAATCCTACCAGGAAAAACATTTGCTGAAAAAGACGGTACTTTCACTAACACTGAAAGAAGAGTACAGAGAGTACGGAAAGTAGTTGGGCAGATAGGAGATAGAAAGGATGATTGGGATATACTGCAAATCATGTTAAACAGGTTTGGAATAAAAGCAGATTATCAAAATCCAAGTGAGATTATGGATGAAATCTCTGAAATCTCTCCAATTTATGCAGGCATTGATTACACAAGAATTGAGGAAAATGGTTTACAATGGCCATGCAAAGACAAAAGTCACCCAGGAACAAAAATCCTCCATCAAGATAAATTTAGTAGAGGCAAAGGTAAGTTCCATACAATTTCCTATATCGATCCTGCTGAGTTACCAGATGATGAATATCCTCTAATCTTAACTACTGGTCGTATCCTATATCATTTTCACACAGGAGAGATGTCAAGAAGATCCAAAGGTCTTGATGAACGTAGACCAATTGAGAGAAGTCAAATTAATCTTATTGATGCAGAACGTTTGAATATCAAGGATGGAGACAAAATTTTCATTGAATCAAGAAGAGGCAAAATTGAGACTACTGCAAGGGTAACCGACAAAATACAAGAAGGAGTTGTTTTCATGTCCTTTCATTATAAAGAGTCTGCTGCTAACTTGCTAACCAATGATGCCTTGGATCCACTTGCTAAAATCCCCGAATTCAAAGTCTGTGCAATTAAAGTTGGCAAAGTATAATTTCAAAACGAGGGAGAAACTTATTCTTCTATTTTTTTAGTGATTTTAATTTATAATTCTAGGCTCTATTTTTAATTTCTTTTTGAGTTCTTTGACGTTTTTTAAAATAGAACCTTTTTTCTCTTCAGGGAAATAATATATTAAATCTTGCAAAGCATGCAACTCAAAAAAGGGTATGTTGTTATCTTTCCAAAACAAGTGTTCAGCTTTTAAAGAATTTTTTGCTAACTCCTCATAATTTTTCTCTGTTAGTGCAGATGACTTTCTAAAGTACCTAGACCAAAGAAATGCTGAATAATTATGGTGCAAATCGTTCATTTTTTCAATGAAATCATAAAGATGTAATTTATCAAATGATTCTGGTTCCACGCTTTTTACTGAGCGAGTAATAGTTTTGGGTGAAGGCATTTCAATCTTATCAAATTCTTGAATATCTACTGCATTTTTTCTTAGTTCTATCGGAATGTTAACATTGTCAAAGGTCTTAGTTGGGAGATTATTCATTTCGAGTATAGCAGTGCTATCATATAGTTTCAACATTGGAGCTGTTCTCATCAAAACATCTGCTCTTGCTAGAGATAATTCCTCAAACTGCTTAGGGAAGTATATTTTTGGTCCATAAAGAGCTAATAGTGGTTCTATCATCCCTGTCTCGGATTGGAAAAAACTAACCCCATCATTACAGATTTTCATTGATTTTAGCAAGGATAGCATAAGAAATGGTCTATCAGAAGGTAAAAGTTGAACAGTTTTACCTCGTAATAAACGTAAAGCAGAACCTATTCCAAGCATAACACCTTCGAAAGAACTGTTTTGATCATCTATGATAAAATCAATTTGATCCATAAGATTGTAATTTTGAAGTATTGTACTATATTCCTCCTTTCTAGCTGCAGAGTTTACGGATAATACCGTTTCTTCATATAATAGAGTGCTTTTTTTTACCAGGTTAATTAAAAAGGGTTCATCATTAAGTGATAATAAAATCTTGTCTTGCATCTCTGAATTTTGTTTTTGATATCTTCTTGATAAACCTCCAGCAAGAATAGCTAAGACAGTTTCTGACATTATTTAACAAAAATCAGTTTAGTATAAATCCTTTTTTGATAAACAATAAAATAAAAAATAAAAAAAAAGTTTGAATTTTTAGGAATCTTCTGTTTCTTCGTTTAGAGATTTTTCTATTGCTTCAGACAATTCTATAGTTGCATCTTCTGCTGCTTCTTCAACCATGTCTTCTACTGCTTCTTCCAAAACTTCTTCGACAACATCTTCTGCAAGATGTTCTGCAGCTTCTTGACTTATGTCTTCAACATTTTCTTCAACAACCTTTTCAACTATTTCTTCTAGGTCGTCCTCAAGTGTTTCCTCAACGGCATCGGTTACTTCTTCAACAATCTCTTCAACAATCTCTTCAACTGTGTCTTCTGTAGATTCAGCAATTTCTTCTTTTGCTTCTTCAATTACTTCTTCGACAACATCTTCGACAACCTTTGAAACAAGTTCTTCTGATTTTTCTTCAATTGCTTCCTTAACCACCCCTTCGAGTGCGTCGTCACCTACCTCTTCAGCTACACGCTTTGCAATTGTTTCCGCAATATCGTCGACAACATCTTCAACAACCTCAGTTACAACATCTTCAATTGTATCCTCTAAGGTTTTCTCAACAAGTTCTTCGACAGTCGCTTCAACAACAACGGGTTCAGCTTCAGGCTCAACAACGGGTTCAGCCTCAGTCTCAACAACGGGTTCAGCTTCAGGCTCAACAACGGGTTCAGCTTCAGGCTCAACAACGGGTTCTTCGATAACTGGCTCAATCTCAGAAAAAACAAGAGTTTGAGGTTCAGCCTCAGGCTCAGGTTCAGGTTCAGGTTCAGGCTCAGAAACAACAACAGGTTCAGGCTCTACTGCAGGTCCAGTAGCTGGTTCCATGTCTACAGGATACTCAGTTGGTGGACCTAGCTTCTGCTCAGGAATAGCTTGAGGTTTTGTTTCTTCTACTGGTTTTTCTACTCTAGAAAACACTTGTCTTGGGTAAGCATCTTGTCTAGAATCTCCTTGAAATCCAGATAGATCTGTTTCAATATACTTCTGCTGAACGGTTAGGTTTAAATCTCCTATATTATCTTCAGTAAGTTGTTCAAGTCGACTCTTTGCTCCAACTCTTTCCCCATTTGCTAACTGAAAACCGGCTCTACTAATATTATCAGCTTGGCGTCTTCCTGTTCTTTGAGCTACAAGGCCAACGTGTTTACCAAAAATAAGATTCCATTCATTTTTATCTCGATTGAAGATTAGGACGCCATCCACATCCATGCTCCTCAGTTGAGAACTAATATCAGAAGCATCAGATTCCATAATTTTTTGGAATTTAGTTTGTTCTTTTATCTCACTAAATTCGTTTTTACTGTGGTCATATGCTAGAAAAACATTCATTGGACTCATAATGATATCCCTTTTAAATCTTTAATAAAATAGTTCAGTTTTATTAAAAAAGGTATTCTCTTTAGGCAATAGAAAAATAGACATACAAAAAGGTGTTAGAAGTGAAAAAAAAAGAAAGAAAAGAGATAATGATACATTTATTGCGCGTTCACATCATCAAGTTGACCGTTGACACCAGAGAATGAGTTAATTATATCAGTGATAGCTGTTTGGAATTCTGCAAGTCTAGCAGTTGGGTCACCATCATCTACTATATCTAGTATGACCTCAACTTCATCTAAAGTATCATATAAGCTATTTCGAATACCTAATAGTGCATCTCTTGTTCCTGACAATTGCGTCATCCCTCCAGCTTCTGTTTGATTCATATAGTAGGTTGCTTCAGTGAGGTCAATAATTGATGCATGTAATGATGTATTAGCTGCGATGAAATGATCTTGGGCATTAGGGTCGGAAGGCGGTACATAATTTGTATTGTTGAATTCTTCATATCCTGCAGTTATATTGTTGAAACTGTAACTCAGATGACTTAATCCACTAAACATATAGTAGAATGAGTTTGCAATATTATTAGCATTGTAAACATTCTGGGTTAAGTTGAATTGAATTAACTGATCTGTAAAACCAAGAGCAGGCGTACTAAGTTCTCCATATACATTAGTAGAAGCTTTGATTCTTACATCTTTAATCTGTGTATCTGTAGCATTAGCATCGTCAACCATGTCACTGGTTGTTGTTCTTAATTCATCCATTGAATTAATCAGTGGTGAATAGTCTGTAATATTCTCATAAGCTGTATCATCAAAAACACTCATAGTATCTTGCATTGTAAAGAATACGGTTGCAAGATCACCACCTAATAAACACATTGGTACAGTTAAACCAACCATGTCAGTTAAGAACGCAACAGTTGAGTTAAGTATTGGTGTATCTGAATTCGCTATTGCTTGCACTTCTGGGTCCAGAAGCTCATTATATACTATGCTGAAGTTTGCAGATGCGTCGTCAAAATACGTTGAGGTATCAACTCCTTCTGTTTCATTGTAAAATGTAGTTGTTGTTCCTATTACATCTCCAGCTTTGAATAAACTATAGGCTCCATATAAGAAATGTGTCAAAGTAGCTGAATCGCTTCCGCTTGGTTTAGTTAGTAAAACATCTATTACTTTTACTGCTCCTTCGAAAATTGATAGATAAGAATCAATCATATCGACTTGGTCAAGTATTGATGTAGCGACATCAGGAGGTACTCCATAATCTTCGAGTTCGCTTATTGCATCAGCAATATCGGTGACATTCACATGGCTCAATTCTTCTAAAGCATCATCAATGTAATCAGTACTGTTACCTAGAATCAATAAACCTTCATTTACCTTATCAATTCCTTCTTCAAACCGAGTATCATTAATTTCACTTTCAATTTGTGTTATAGTTCCGTCTCTCGCTCTAAGGAAACCTCCACCTTCACCAAAAGAGATCATTGCATCTTCCATTCCCTCTAGAATAAAGAACGTACCATTTGCAAATGGACCTAGGCCAGAAGCTATGTGTAACGCCGCTAAGGCGACGTAATATATATTTTCTATAAACGCACCTAATACCGGAATAGCTGCAGATATCCCTATAATTCCTGCCCTTTGCAGACCGTATAAGTTGTCTGCACTCTGTTGGAAATAATCAGCCGCCATGTAGAACGATGCTATTGCTTCATCCATTTCCTCTTGCGTTGCATTCTCAAAGTTTGCGAAAATACTAAATCCTTGTCCCAAGTAAAGGGCGCCAGGTAGTATATCGCTTGTTATTACAACAACTCCTGAGAAGAGGAGATGTATAAATGGTGTGAGGATTAACCCAATGAAGAAGAATACTAACATAAATAATACTGATAGTATCGTCCAAATTGTTGGTCGTATCGTAAAGATTTGCACCATCCACGTTAACGCCAGTGTTCCGAATAAGAATAACGGAAGAGCAATTATCAAATCAATTACAAAAGCAAACTGACTGAAATATCGAACATCTTCCAAGTTCAGATCTGCAGGCATCCCCATGTCTGTTAGTGTTTCATTCATATCCTCAAAAGTATCAAGAAGTAAAACTGCTCTTTCTGATACCGGAGCAAATGGATTGTATACTGGAGCTTGAATTACATAGTTAAACAAGTAACCAGTACCAAACACAATTATCAGTAATAATGGTATAGATATAAGGACTCTAGATTTATCACGTACTAAACCAGCAAAAATGGCTAGACCTACAATTCCTAATATGTAGGCTATTAATGTTGAAGTAAAACTTTCTCGAGGTTGCATTGCCGCTTCAAGTATGAACATTAAAGCAACAAAGAATACAAGAAAGAAGAGTAAACCAATACCCCAATAACTCCACTTTTTCCCACTTTCTTCTGGTTCTGCTTGTGGTTCTGCTTGTGGTTCTGCTTGTGGTTCTTTTATACTCATAGAATCATCTTTTTGAGTTTCTAACTATCATATAGCTAATTACCATATTTATAGATGTCGAATCTCTTAAAATGTCATATTGCAGTCTAAAGAAGAAAAACAGAAGTAGAAAGGTTTGAATCTAAAGCAAATTTTCACGAAGAGATAGACGTAAGTTAAACCCAAAATCTATATCTATATGAGAGAGATTGAGAAATGTTTGTGTAGATTTGTATAGTAACTGTTCAATAGATCGAAGATTAGACCCTATTATTGGGACTGATATTGTAGGAAAAACTACGAATAATAGAACAGGAACGAAAGCACCCTTATCATCTTCGTCGTCTATTAAAATCATATCAAAACCATAAACAAAGTAATCTTCAGACAATTGAAGAAGACCTCGAAAACGTCTTGAGTTTGCCATATCATAGGGTAAACCATTCATCAAAGTTGAAGTACCCTTAATTGCCAGTTTCATTAATAGATCTTCTGACAATGTTGAATTATTTGATAGAACAACAGGACCAAGTCTATGGTCGAATTTAACTAGAACAACCCCTAAATCTAGAGAGTTATCATGTAACAGCTTGCATGATGACATTATGACCATATTACAATACTTGTACAGCTATATAAGAAAAAAGAGGGACAATATTAAAAGTGAAGAAAATTAGTTTTTTCAAAGTCAACTATATTCTAGAAATTGTATAGAATTTGGTGCGGGGAGGGAGAGTCGAACTCCCGAACTACTAAAGACTGGATCCTAAGTCCAGCGCCTTTGACCACTCGGCAATCCCCGCATTTAGGAAAAAATATAGTGGTCAACAGTTTCAGTTTGTTGGATTTTTTAAATTTATCTTTGTGATTGTAGTCATTCTTCAAGATTTAATACCATTTCAGAATCACTTTCTTTAAATCCTGTTTTGATATACAGTGACTTACCTATTTCTGTTGTAAGTAATCTTACTTTCTTAATCTTCTTCTCTGCTATATCTTCTATTAGTTTCCCTAGTAATGTAGTTCCTATACCTTTCTTTCGTGCCTGAGGTAGAGTATACATGTTTATAATGTAAGCTTCTGCTCCCGAAACATTTCCAAAACTTGGTGGCACAGTACTAAAAGACACTCCGCTAGTTGCTACAATTAGGTCATCTTCTACAGCAAACCAAGCTATGAATTCTCCATTCTGTAGATGAATAGTGAAGTACTTAGAGAGAGATTCTTCAAGTAAATCAGATGGTGTTTCTTCATCTATCTTCTCAGCTTCATAGAGAAATTTTATTCGGAGATTAACCAAGTTTTCAACATCAGTTAATGTTGCTTTTCTATAATGAACCATTCTAAGTCATGAAACACAGCATAATGCTATTAATAAAAGTGAGCATATGTGGTAACAGAATTATTTGTTTAGGAAAATTCTTGTTTGAAAAGAGTTGGTGCCTCGACCGGGATTTGAACCCGGGTCTGCGGATATCCCTGCTTTGTCACGCGGACTTTCACATGTGAAAGTCCGCAATGATTGGCCGAACTACACCATCGAGGCTTCGCTTGTGCTATCCGTTTTTCTGTCTCATCTTTTTAATATCTTTCGTTATTGGCTTTTTGAATTGCATTTATGCCTTCAACAAGGTTTTCTTAGTTTTTCACCATTTCTCCAAGAAATGATAGTATTTTATCAAAAGCCTCTTGTCTATGTGGATCTACAGTCAAAATATGATCCCCATTCTGTACAAAGAACAATTCCTTTTTGGTTTTCAAGTCTTCGTACAGCTTCTCTGCTCCTTCTGGTTTAGCTGTTATATCCTCTTTAGACTGAATCATTAATACTGGAACGTTAACTTCATCTATTTTCCTGTGTAATGCCTTTAACATTTTGTATAATTGTCTAGCTGCTGAGAAAGAATCTTCAGAATAGGAAAAAAGATTATTTTCCACATACCACTTAATTCTTGCTTTACTTCTTTGTCTGTGAACCCCAAAAAGACTTAGAAAACATGTAGTAAAAGACAAAGTCTTTGATAAGTGATAAAAAGCGCTGATAGTAAAAATAGCTTTGAATTTCATCTGTGTAGAGGAATATAGAGCTAGAGCTCCTCCCATCGAAATCCCCCCAACAAAGATGTTGGAATACTTAGAAGTATATTCATCATATGTTTCCTGTATGTTACCAATCCATTCTTCCCAACTTACGTCATCCAAATCATCAAGTTTAGTTCCATGCCCCTTCAGGAGGATTCCCATTACATCATATCCTTCAGAATAAAGAAACTTTCCTAGCGGCCGCGTCTCTGTAGCTGAAGCACCAAAACCATGTACTAGAATTACTATGCTCTTTGATTTCTTCTTGGTATTTTTAAAATAGTACGATCTAGCAAGCTCTTTTAATCGTTCAGAATGTGGATCTGTAGGCATATATGATGATTCAGCTAATGTGACTATAAAATATCGTTGATTTATACACAAATTGTTAATGTCTGAAAAAAGTTTATTAAACGTGTTGACATATAGTTGGTTGGTGAAATCCAAATGGCAATAGCATTCATCCTGATTAATAGCGAAATAGGAGAAGAAAAAAGCGTACTTGACCAACTTATGTCTCTTCCAAATGTCGGTGAAGCCCATGTAGTCTATGGTGTCTATGACCTAATTGCGAAGATTGAAGCAGATACCATGGATGAATTAAAGAAAATTGTTACAGAAAATCTCCGAGCACTGGAGAATGTACGTAGCACAATGACGATGATCTGCGTCGAGAAATAAATTCTTCCTAAAAACGCTTCTTATTTTTCTTGTCTTTAGCTTAGTGGACATTTTACATCTTTTTACATTTTCAAATAAGTTTTAAATAAAAGTCTCTAGACCTTTACATCATGAGTTATGAAATAGTTTATGAAATTCTATTAATAGTACTAGGTTATTTCTGCGGATCCATCCCTGTTGCGTACTTAATTGGAAAACTTTTTTATGGCATAGATATCAGAGAACACGGTTCAGGTAACATGGGGACCGCTAATGTTTTGAGGACTCTCGGAAAGAAAGCGGGATTAACAACTTTGGTTCTAGATATGTTCAAGGGAACGATAGCTGTTTTATGTGCTAGGTTTTATCTTTGGTTTGGCAATTATAGCTATTTTGGAACTGATAGTACCAGTGGCTTTCCATTGACCTTAGATGAGGGATTCTTCTTAGCTCTAGTAGCTTTTATGACTATAATTGGTCACAGTTTTCCTGTTTGGCTTAAATTCCGAGGAGGTAAATCTGCTGCAGTCGGATCAGGAGCAATGTTGGGGATTAGCCCTATTGCGTGGGCAGTAATCATGTTTATCTGGTTCTTCCTCCTGAAATATACAAAACTAATGTCTCTCTCGAATTTAACTGTAACATTGATCTCCATACCCTTTTACTGGTATTTTGGTGGTAGTGGTAATGGTTTCTTTGGTAATCAAAGTTTATGGGCTTTGATAGTTAGTATAGTAATGGTAGTTTTTATTTATTGGAGGCACAGAGCAAATATCAAACGACTTCTAACAGGAACTGAAAGAAAGATGGGTCAAAAGGTAGATATAGAAAAAGAAAAGGGAGCTAAAACGGAGGCTAGTTAGTTTTATTTCCTACTATTCCAAAAGCATATATTGGTTTGAAGCTACACTAGGGTCGTGAAAAATCCTTTCAAGAAGCCCCTATTTACTTCTATTTTTCTTGCATCTTTAATTTTGATTGGGTTAAGTGGTTTTTTCATTACTAAAACAATTCTTGATATTACAGCAGACTTTGAGTTGAACATCATTTCCGTTGAAGAGAGTATAATAAAAGGAGATTCTGTCAAAATAGTTTTTGAGATTTATATTGGTAAAAGAGGAGATGTCTTAATAGAAAATATTCAGTTTGGTATATACTCTGAGAAATATAATTTCAACACCACAATTATTCAAGAAATTAACCAAACCAAAAGTGGGAAGGCCAGTTATAACATAACAGTTTTCTTGCATCCCCTTCTGAATTCAAGCGATGGATTCTACGCATTAAATGTAGGGAATTATAACCTGCATTCTGCTAATGTTTCATTTGGAGAACAACTACCTGCTGTATTTGAGAAAACAAACTTTGATTTCAGTATTATTAATCCTGAAAAGGAAGAAAAAGCCACAAATGGAGATTTTAGCAATGAATCAGCTGGATGGGAGATTAACAAACTAGAAACTACACTTATTTCTGGCATAGACCCCTCTTCACCACTAAACGGATCTTCATTCCATATTTTCAACTTGGATAATATTACAGCGTCTAACTCAACTTGGGTGTCAATATCTCAAAACATTAATTTGACGAATGCACACTTCGTTTCTTTTGAAATACTGTTGGATAAACCAGGCATTTTAGTAGTTAACTTGACCATAAACGATACGCCACAGATAATGAGTCTTATCTTAACTGAAAGCTCGTCAACAGATCAAATCATCTATTTTGAACATACTGAGGGTATAGCCAATGTCACACTTCAAATCATTTTTACAGAAGTTACAGAGTATACTAATATTTACTTAGATAGTATATCGGTAATTAGCTATGAACATAGAGTCTTCATTGTTTCCTTGAACGATAATTGGGAATATAGGAATGATGAAGTTTTCAGAAAAAATCCTATGATATATATTAAAAATGCTTCAACCTATTTCGAAAAAGATCTTGGAATAAAACTAATCCCCATTCTGGAGCTGATTTGGCAACCCACAACAACTGAATATCCTAGTGTTTATGATTATGCTAAGCAAATTGCTGGTGAAGGGTTGGATTTAGAAGGAGATTGGGAGGTTTTCTATGGAAAATCTTTGAATAATCATGGTTTTGATTTTCTTTCTTGTTTTTCTAATCAGACGAGTGATCATTTTGGTTTTGCATTTCTTAATAGTAATATCGCCTTTCATTTTGCACAATCTAGAGAGCTAGACAATTACCTTGAATTCAGTTTTAGTATACCAGATGAATGGGCAGAAAATATTTTTCAACATGAGATCAGTCATGATTTTGGAGCACTGGATAGAGATAGAGCAATCTATCCTCCAAGTGTAATGAGTAAACCATATACAGCTGAACAGGCATTAGCAGATTTAGCTATAGGCAAGCTATGGTCACAAGTAAATAACTGGCTACTAGAAGATATATTGCTAATGTTAGCAAATAGAGAGATGTTTGATTGAGTTTGTTTAAGCTGTAATAACAAGAACGAAAAGCTTAATTATATAAGGAGGGGCAAAAGAGTGAGAGACATTCTCGGCCGGATGGTCTAGCTTGGTATGGCCCTGGGTTTGGGACTCAGTGATCCCGTGTTCAAAATAACTTCAGATGCGCTCTGAAATATTGAAAATCACGGTCCGGCCACCATACTCTTCTAACTAAATTAGCAAAAGTGCTTTCCTTTTTTCATTGTAGTAACAGTATATAAACGATACATCACAGTCCGACCACCATAATTTTCCTGCTTAAACTTCAAGTGCATAATTAATCATAATCTATTAATATTGGCTTTTTTAAGTACTATCTAGTTTCGCTAGTTAAATTAGATAAAACAAACGGCGACCATCCAACTGACTGAAACTCAGTGCTCGGGAAATCTCTAGGGATTTTTCTCAAGGCTCAGGAATCAAAGTTTAGATCTTATGGTTTAGTTCCTTAGAGTTTAGTACTTAGGTTTCACAGAATTCCAGACTTTAGCCTTCGGGTGACATTGTGAGTCGTATTGGTCTCAGCTCACGTTCTACGTCGTCTGGTGACTAGTGGGAACTACTAAAAGGTGAAAAAAATGAACAAAAATCTAAAAAAAATAACAACGACACTTTCATTTCTAGTGATTGTGTTTCTTGTTGCAAATATTAGTAATGTTGTTAGTTGGGGTTTTGATCCTGGATATCCTCAACCTGATACAATAAGACCTACAGTATCTATTACTTCCCCTTCGAATGGGGCAACCGTTAGTGGAGTATTCACAATACGAGCGTCTGCTAGTGATAATGTTGGAGTATATAGAGTATACTTCTACATAGATGGAGTCTATATAGGTTATGATTCTACAGCTTCTTACACAAAAAGCGCTAACACAGCTAACTATATCAACGGTCTCCACTCTATCAGAGCTACTGCTGTTGATGCAGCTGGAAATATGCGTTCAGATACTCATTCTGTCACATTTTATACCCCTCCTCCCCCTGACACCACAAATCCTACTGTTGACATAGTTTCCCCTGATGTAACATATTATCCTGAGTGGATAGAAGTTAATGGAGACATTACCATTAAAGCCAATGCTGATGACAATGTTGCGGTTAACTATGTACAATTTTACATTAAGGATTCTGACACCCATGAAGTAGTTGCTGATCTTGGTAGGTTCTATACTGCCCCCTATGAAACAATTTTTGATACAACAACTTTAGCAAATGATATCTATGAATTACAAGCAAAAGCTGTTGACACAAGTGGAAATTATAGAAATGACTATGGTTATTTCATAGTTTTTAACACTCCCGATGTTATTGATGCCAGATTGACCTACAGTCATACTTTCTATACTACTTATGATTGTCGTGACCCTGGAGGATTTGAATATGAGGCTTGGATACAAATAGACATGACTGCAGTAGTGGAATTTAGTTATGCAAGTGGAGTAGGCTATGAATTTACCTATTCTGAAGTTACCTATGAAACCTCATGGGATGAACTAATGCTATCTCCACAAAAATGTGATCCTGTGATATCCAATCGAATTGATTGGCCATTCCAGATAAGTTTTAATCCTGGAGAGGATGGCTTCGGATGTTATGGTCCATACACACATTCAAAAGATTGGGTGGAAACCGAATCTGCTACATGGCCAGATGGTGGACCGTATTCTCGAGTAGTACTAGGGTTCATTGTAGCTGGTAATAACATATACATTGAGTATGAAACCACCATATTCTTCGTTAGTCCAAGTGGAACATTGAATATAACTGATGAAATTTCTGAGTTTCCTTGGGATATTTAATACTGAAAAATTTAT
>BPTM01000157.1 GCA_023705945.1 Candidatus Heimdallarchaeota archaeon | reverse complement strand
AAACAAAGATTTACTATAGAAAATGATGAGAATGGAGCTTTCTTTGGTTATGCAAATCAATCTAAAATAATGAAAGAAGAACAACTTAGCTATGGTTCTGTTAATGCATCGATTTCCACCACAGGTGATGGTTCAATGCAATTATTTCTAAGCTTTGAACAGTTTGATGAATTGCACTATGATCCTTCCTTAGGAACAGATGATTCAGGAGATTCTTCAGATGGTGTTCCAGTATCTTGGGTAGCATTCATTACTCTACCACTTGTTGCAGCTGCAGCTTTATTGTTATCAAAACAATCTAAAAAGAAATAATCATCTCTTCTTTTTTTTTTCTTAAATCAAACTTCCTCTTCTTCTAATGGAACAATTTCTATTTGTCTCCCATATCCCGAATCAATCTCTTGAATTATACCATCCTCCACCATCTTATCAACTCTTTTCCTCACAATCCTTCTAGAAGCTGAACCTCTCTCTTTTCGAACTTGTTCTGTTAATTGAGAAATGTTCAATTGTCCTTTTCTCTCTAGAGCAGCTAAGATGGATTTTGAAATATCATCATATTTCAGGTTTGGAAATTTTTCGACTAATTTATCTTTTAGGCCCAATGTCTGTGATATTACAGAAAAAGGGACTTTAGTGACTTGTAAAGAAGTAGTGAGGATTCTTTGAAGACCCATCATCTGTTTAAGTTCAGGATTACTATCTGAAACTTTATGCTGAAGAGTATTAATCTGAAGAATAACATAATTGATCTTTTCCTCCAACTCTGCCATTCTATTTTCTAATTCTTTATCTTCAGTCGACAATTGTTTCACCTAGTTTGGGATAGCTATTGTAACTTCATCTTTTCTTAACTCCACTGACTTCTTTCTTCTTGATAATCGAAATAGCTTTATCCCTCTTCGAATACTTAGTATTTTAACAGATTTTTTGTAGGACCTTCTAGCTACTCTACGTATATCTCTAGGAACACCGAATTTCTTTAATTCTCTATTCACTCTTCGTCTATTTATTGCTCTTCTTGTTCCATTGGATGAAAAAATATAGACGAAATACCAAGGAAGGATAGTGAGCATGTAAAGAATGTATAAAGACGACATGAAAATCGCCCATCCTTTAGTTGTCATTTTTACACCACTCAGTCGTCTCTATCTTTGGCAACAGCTTGTCTAATCATATCTGAATCTAAGGCTTTTCCTACTATATTAAATGATTCTGAGAAATTCATAACGATTTCTTTAATCATATCTTCAGGTAAACCTTGTTCCTTCAACTGTTTGTAAAGAGCACCTACACCCTTTCCAAAGTTTTCTGCGATTTCTGGATCATATAAAGATGTAAATATGTTCTTAACTAGAGCAGGAACCTCAGTTGATACAACTTGTAGTATCTCTCGTATTTCTTCTGGATCGTCTTTGTCAGATTTAATTTTTGCCTTTTTTTTATCTTTCTTATCGATTTCTATATCAAAGTTCATTTTTTTGACACCTCATTATTGTCTAAGATTACATTAATTGGTCACAAGATTATAAGCTGCTGGCAAGAAGTGACCAGAAAGTGACCATTTATTCGTTAAAAACATAGCGTAGAGGCTTTATTTAACCTTTATCCTTACTCAATTGTTTCTCGTTTTTTTGGTTTCTTCTGAATAGTAACATCAGAAGAACTGATAATAGAAATACTGTAATTGAAAATCCTACAACAACATAAAACATGACAAATAATCCTATGGAAGATCGATCAGCCGCCAAACCTAAGATCAGCGAAGATGAAACAGAACCCAACAATCCTATAGTGTTAAAGATTCCAAAAGCAGTTGCTCTTCTTTTTCTTTCAGTATAAGTACCAA
>BPTM01000156.1 GCA_023705945.1 Candidatus Heimdallarchaeota archaeon | reverse complement strand
AACTTATATGGTGACCCACAATTAGATTACTGGGGATCTGCTCAACCTGATACACCAACAAATCCAGTTCCTGCTAACCTGCAAAATGATGCTTCTCCTAATTGTATATTAAGAGTTGAAGTATCTGATCCAGATGGAGGTATGCTATCTGTAGCTTTCTTCAATAGCTCTGATGACAGTATCATTGGTGTTGCAGAAAATATTGTCAGCGGTGAGGAAGCTTCGATGTTTTGGGGAATGCTCCAAGAAGGTTCTAGTTACGTTTGGTACGTAATTGTAGGAGACAGTCAAGAGACAAGAAAATCAAGCGTTTGGTCGTTTACTATTGCAGAAACAACACCAACTTGGGATGAAATACCTATTAATCAGATTATTTATTTTGGAGATGCTTTTATTTATGATGTTAATGCAACAGATGAGTCAGGTATCGAACAATGGTGGATCAATGACACAACGAGTTTCAATATTGACTCTGAAGGTATAATAACAAATGCAACACTGCTAGAACTTGGAGAATTTTGTTTGGTAATCAACGCTTCTGATCCATATGATAGATATTGTACAGCTATACTAAATATTGAAGTTGTTGAAATACCAATAGTTGCTGAATTAAATAAAATACCTATAATAATCTTGCTTGGAGGCATCATAGGATTAGGAAGTATAATAGCTAAGCGTGATCAAAGAAAAAACAAGTAGTAAAGATCTTCTTAAAATCCTTTTTCTTTTTTTTTCCTTTCTTCTTCTATAAAGTTTGATCACAATGTTCAAAAATAATTTTAAGTGTTTGAAATTACTCCATCATGGATAAAGGATTTGACTAAATGATAAACACAGTTTTGGGACCAATCTCTGAAAATGATTTAGGATTAACATTAATGCATGAACACATCGTTGTCGATATTACAGGAGCAGAGAAGAGTTTAGAAAAATCATATACTGTTAAAGAAGTAGTGGATTATGTTCTACCTTTTTTGATAGATGCGAAGAACAAAGGATGTCAAACAATTGTAGAAGCTACTCCTCTTGGTTTAGGGCGAGATTTGGACGTTCTAGTAGAGTGTTCCAAAAGATCTGGATTAAACATCATTACTTGCACAGGTGCTTGGGATGGAGCAGATGTTAAAGGATTAAGTGTCCCCCAAGATATTCAGGAAATGACTATTGTTGAAGTAACAGATGTGTGGACAAAGGAATTTGAAGAAGGGATTGGTGATACTGGAATCAAACCTGGTTTCATTAAGTTAGCCTTGGGAGATGAAGGTGTAATCTTCCCTTTACAAGAGAAATTGCTTAGAGCAGCAGCACGAACAAGTAACAAAACTGGGATGATTATTGCTTGCCATATCTGGGAATCATCTTCCCTACCTCTCGCTATAAAAATAATTGAAGATGAAAACTTACCTTACGATAGGTTCATCTGGGTTCATGCTGATGGTCAGATGGATATGGAAAAAATCCTTGAATATGGGAAGAAAGGTATTTGGTTAGAATTTGATACCATTGGTGCAGCTGAAGATTTCATCAAATTTCCTCCTGCAATAAAGAAATTACATGAAGAAAATCTCATATCTCAACTTCTTTTCGGACAAGATTCAGGATCTTTCTGGATTAAGGAAGGGGATGAGGATTGGCCTATGAGACCATATGCTAGATTCTTTAATGAATTTATTCCATATTGCGTTAAGGAAGGAATAAGTGAGGAATTGATCTATTCTGTCATTACAGAAAATTCCAAACGGGTTCTCACATAATTTTGCTCAATTCAATCATTATTTCTTCTTTTTGTAGTAAACTATTTCCTCTCCTCAATCTACTTAACTCCAATAGGTTAATCACTTTAGTATAGTCCTCCAGTTAAGAAGAGCAATAGTAAGATAAGTAAAACACCTATTATGGTAATAGGTAGATAAAGCAGTACATGACCAAAAACTCTTTCTCTTTCATCCTTAGTTATCTCATCTGAATTGATATAAGATTCACTTTCTCTGATTCTAAAAATAATAGTACGTGGGAGGAGAAAAGCTAGAAAAACTGTACCAACAACTGCTAGCGCAGGAATGTAGATGATACTCCCTGTTAAACCCCCTGTATAAGTAATAATATCTTCAATTGTAAGAGCTAACAACGCTAACGTAAGGATACCAAAAGGTAAGGTTATCCAGAAAAACACTGTAGATTTTCTCATAAATATTAGTTTCTCTTTGAAATATAAATGAGTTCTTATCTCTTATTTAAAAATAAACGAAATGATGCACGAATATTAGAGCAAAAGAATATAAATTCATATTTTTTCTTATCTTTAAATTTAAAAATTATCTGGGTGACTAAATGCCAGTAGTTCAAGTACATCTTTGGGAAGGTCGAACAGAGGAGCAGATTAAGGAAATAATATCAGGGATAACCAACGTATTCTTGAAAATGGGATCCAAACCTGAATCAGTTAAAGTTCTTGTCCAAGATTATCTAAAAACTCATTGGGGAATGAATGGAAAACCAGCATTAGAAGCGTGATAGCTAACATTCCTCACTTTTATTCTTTCAACTTATAATACTTAAATAAGAATGCTCGTATCAGTATTTTCAGTAAAAATCATATAAGGGATATTGCAAAAATGGGGAAAAACAAATTATCAAAAAACCAAATTAGCGAACTTGGACTGTACGATTTTCAAGCTTATATTGGTGCGATGAATCAGTCGACTTTTGGAGGACAGAAGGGAACACAAAGATTGATCGAAATGTTGAAAATTCCTGAAACATCCGAAATAAAAAAGATTAATATTTTAGAAGTTGCCTGCTCGACAGGGTATAATACCATCAAAATAGCCCAACAATATGACTGTCATATTAAAGGAATAGACCTTTCAGAAGTTGCTATTACCAAAGCATTAGAGAAGAAAGACAAACTCCATCTCACTAACGTGGATTTTTGATAATTTGTTTTTCCCC
>BPTM01000155.1 GCA_023705945.1 Candidatus Heimdallarchaeota archaeon | reverse complement strand
TTTTCTCGATATTCCTCTAGCGTTTTCTCAGTAATACCTAACTTATTAAGAAAGTTAATCGCTTCATCAGTGAGTTTATAGGAAGTATATCTCTTTTTATTAGGATGCTCTAAAACTTCTCTCTTAGTGAAATTTGCCTTATTCAATACCTTAAGATGATAATACAACTCAGACTTTTCCAGTCCGAAAACTTCCCTAAGTTCAGTGAAAGACATTGATTGAGAACCAACGCCCTCTGTTACCATCCTATCAAAAAGGGCTATTATAATTCCTAGCCTTGTTTTATTTGAAGAAGCTACAAGACCAACTAGCAACTTGTCTAATTTGCTTGTTTCTTCAATAGACAAGATACGTTACCTCCTCAATCGCCATTTATTTTTTCCTCCCTTAAAGTCAGCCAATCTAGCAATCACCCTCAGACCTGTAGATCCCATGAGTAGTGAGAAAGAATGAGGGGACGATACCAATGAAGCTCCAGGTGCGCGTCGTGAAGAAGCCATCCACGAAACAGCTTCGAGAGGCTAAGTAGAACGTAGAGATCAATATAATTCCAATGCAGAACGCGAGTCCGAACATACCAATGGCTATCTCAGTGGCAGGGTGTTTGATGATATACTTGAGATTATTGGATAAACTTTTTCTCATCCACTTTGAGGATATCCAAGCAGTTTTTAATCGCCGTGGAAGGGTGACAAATTCTATACCCAACCATCGCCAATACCTAGGCCTTTCACTCATTTACATTTCCTCCAGGATTTCCAATATTTGACGAGCCAGACAGCCCTCCCATCCATCGGGATCGACGTCGCAGACTCCCTCTTGGCAAGTTTCAGTTCCATAATGATCGCAGAAATCAGATAGGATGGTCTTGATAGCCTCGAGGCGTTCCTGTAGTTTTAGTGCTAGTCTGGTATCTCCCTGTCTCCTATCAATTTCATCCTCAAGGAAATCGACTAGCTTAGCCTTCTCCATGAGTTCCTTGTACTCTTCTTCCGAGAGGGGTATGATCCCCCTCATCCACAAATCCTCTTCCTCTTCCTTTTCCATCAGACCTCAGCCTCAGTTTCCTCAGCAAACACGCGTCCATGAATGAGATTGAACCTTAACTCTAGAAGTTTAAAGCTGATTCTCCCAAATGGTGATTTAAGATACCAAGGTAAGGTGCAAAACCCATACTGGTAAAACTTGTTATTGTCAGCATATTGGGAGCATCTCTCAGGCCATCCAAGATAATACAGATCAAGACAGCGTTCTTTACCATAACTACACTTTTCAGTCATTTTATCACCTTTTCGATTAAGCGCATGATCCAAGGCCTCTGGTACCTTTCTTTGGCCTCAATCCACTTGTTATTCTCGTTACATGTTATCTCAGGTGGTCCTGTAGGTGCATGCTCTGTGTGTAAAAGTACTGACATCCCTAGGTCCACTTCCATTCTCTTGATATGTAATTCAACGACTTTACTATCGTCATCTTCAAATTCTTTGTGTTTGTATAGGGGCGTAATTTTCTTGATCTGAGTTCCCGCAGGGTAAGTCAGTTTTATCTTGACCTCTGTGGCATGCATTGTACCCTTGTTCACGAACGAGTACTGCGTGATTATGCCCATCTCAGCTTTCAACCTCCTTTGCTTCTTGTTCAGCTATGAATTTCTTACCTTCTTCGGAGTTTTTCCAATCGATACCCTCTTGCATTCCTGGGTAGGCATCACCCCACGCATTCAGTTGTAGTTCATTTGCAAGCATTTCAGCTACCTCTTCTCTTGTGAGGTTGTTTTTCTCTCGAAACTCATCAACTACATCCTTGTAGCTGTAAACTGTGATTTGGAACTCATATAATTCTTTTCCACTCCCCGAATTATAGTATTCTCTTTCATTCATCAGCCCTCGGCCTCCAGGATGTGAATCTCATCTATACATCTTCCTCTCAACTGACAGTCACCACATCTTCCAAAAATTGGCATTGAACAAAACCATTTTGGAGGTTTCATTTTCTCATTCATTTATTTTTCCTCCTCTGTTTCTCTCAGCCAAGGAGGTGAAGTAGCATTACCCTTTGAGTCATACCACACCATCTCATCGGCTTTCTTGGTAGCTTCCTCAAGACTGATCTCGTTAACTTCAGCGATTTGCTTTATGGTCATCTCTTTAAGCTGTCTGTACGTCTCCCTATCCTGTCTCTTCCATTGCCTTTCTAATCTCCTTTTTTCCTCAGCTAATTCACCAGACTTCAAGTAGTCTCCATGCAACATTAAAACAAGCCCCAACAGTAATTGTCCAAAATGTATTATGACTCTGACAGGACTGACTGGTACGGCTAACCAAGCGACCTGAGATAAGAGGAGGAACCTGCCTATTTTAATTTCCTTTTCAGATCTGGATTCCCCTGACAAACTCCCCATATTCCTTAGACCCTGCCAAAGCCATCCCGCGAAACTCTGATCCATCAGCCTTAACCTCCTAAATGATAGAGTATAAATACATACCAAAGAGCCCCAATAAAAATTAGGAAGCCAATGATAGCGCCAACAACTGTTCTCTTACTAACTTCTTTCATCGGCCTTCAGCCTCCATCAGCTCGATGATTACATTGGCCCGGGCGGGGTTGTGTGGGC
>BPTM01000154.1 GCA_023705945.1 Candidatus Heimdallarchaeota archaeon | reverse complement strand
GTAGTATGTCAAAACTAGATGAAAGAAACCTCGAATTAGAAGCTGATCTTTATGCCTCAATTGTAACACTTGATAATCTTGCTAAAAGTTATGAAGATAATGAAATAGATCAAATTGCATATAGAAAGCAATTGCGGTCTCTTATTAGAAGTATTTTCAAATCACGAATGCAACTAGAAAAAGTTGGGTTCCAGCTTGAAAAATTCATCAAAAAAGAGAAGCTAGACGACAAATATCCTAAAGGTGTTCGACACCTCCGCGTAGCTGAAGGAGTTGAAACTGCCGATGCAGTATCTATACCCTTTGACTCATTGAAGAAAATGCCCTCAAAAACTGCGGATTTTGTTTCTTCTGCAATTGAGTTAATCGATTTAACAAGACTTCGATCGGTAGCCAGGGCAGATTTACTGCTAGCTGATATGGATGAGATGCTACACATACTCAAAATATTTCCATCAATTCCTAAAGACCATTGGGTTATTGGAGATATCAATAATTGGCGTAAAATTATTGGTAAATACAAACCTGAAGAGGTAATAAAGGAAGAAGATTGTGAAAAACTCGAATTCCAAGCAGCAAGGTGGCTGAATGATTTTCGACGAGTTCTCAAAGAATTATAATAAAACGAAGAAGGATTTATCCTCTCTTCTTGCAATCCTTTTCGATGAGGTCTATCGAGATATAACCAGGTGATTTTCGTGTTAGAGAAAAACGCTGATAACGCACAATTTACCAAAATGAGACGGTTATTATTTGAATTAATCAATCTTATAGAGATTAAGATAGATGTTGGTTACATCCTTGAAGAGATAGAAGAAATTACTTTGGAAATTGGAAAAATCAACCCAAAGGGGGAGAGATTGGGAGACGAGATGAAAGAGGTATACAAATCTCTTTATAGAAAATACAAGAATAAACTTGCCGCATTCCTCTCACCACGAGAAGAAAATCAGATAACAGGGAAAATAAGGAATTGGATACAAATTTTACCAAGTATCTTCTAGTTTTTTCTGACTATTTTTAATTTTCAAAGTCTTCAGATTTGCGAAGATATAAATAAGTGCTATACAATTACTATTTGGAGATTGAAGTGGGTTTAAGAGACATAGAAAAAAAAATCAAGATAAAGTCTGCTTTCCAAGTAAAAGATGCTGAACTAATGATTCAAGAATTACAGCAAATGATGGATAATATTCAAGTTATTAAGAAACAGTTGAAGAAATTCGAGAAAAAATATGGTGATAAAATCTCGGGGAATAAAGAATATTATAACAAACTTGCAGGATTACGAGACGAATTAGGATTACCTGCGGAAATTGGTCGTTTTGATTGGAAAGAAGCACCTACACTCAAAGATAAATTAACTGGCAAAGGGTTCTACGATATTTTGGCAAATGAGATTTTGGAACTAGGTCAGAGTTCGACTCCAGATAATGGGGGTATCATGTCAGTAGGAGAATTATTTACTCAATTGAACAAGATCAGACCAGGAAGAATGGTTTCAATTGATGATATGTATAGATCTATTGAGAAACTTATCAATTCTAAACTCATTAGACCATACAAAAACCTTGAATCTGGTGTGAAAATCATAGAGTTTACTCCAGTTGAGTTCAGTCCAGATCACGACATCATATTAAGCTATGCATCAAGATCAGGGTATGTAACAAAAGAAAATCTTTTGATGAAAACTGACTGGTCAGAAGAAAGAATTGATAGATGTTTAACATTCTTCGAGGAGCACGGTATTGCGAGAGTAGATAGAAGTTATTCAGAAGGAACAAAATATTGGTTTCCAGGGATACTAGGGATGTGATTTTCTTTAAAAAACTTTATCAGCTTCAAATTGAATAATTGTTTTTTCTTTGTTCAACCATTTTGCTACTTTATTTTCAACCAGCATTTCACAAACTATTATCAAATCATCTGCTGGTAAATCGCTCCATTGTTGTTGAAGTTGTGAAAGATCAAAAAGTGAGTGTATCTCTACTACTCTACCTGTTTCAATCATGAAATCTAACAAATTATCCGCCCATTCTTCATTTGTTTTCCAGTAAATACGAGCTCGTGTTTTTGTTTTTTCATCTAACCATTTAGCTACACTCTGCTTAACGAGATGATCTATAACCTCTCGAACTTGTTTCAAAGACATCTTCTTATTGTTTGTAGTATTATTAAATGGATGAACATTTCGAATCTCATTAATATTAATAATATGAATTACAAAAATACGACTGTAGTCAAGAACTATTGCTGACCAGCTTTCAAGCCAAGATTCAACTTGCGATTCTTTCTTTGGTTTAATATACATCCATGGAGCTTTTACCCATTTTGGTAGACTATCCTCAAACTCAACTTCTAAAAACGCTCTTTGTTCTTTTGAAAGATCTACTTTGGTAATATCCTTAACAACAGGCATAGTAGCTTTTAGGTCTTCTTCAGTAATTTCCAATCCCTTGATACTTGCTTCAATTAGCTTAAGTTTCTCATCGGAAATTTCTTTTTCTTCCTTGAGCTTCTTAATATCTAATTTTTCAGTACGTTCTTCATCATCTTTTTTCTTTTCAAGGGTAGACATGAGTTAAACCTCTAGTTTTAAGCACTACTACCGAATTCTTCGTTCCATTTGTCGTATCTATCTACTTCTGAATCACTAACTGAAGGGTTAATCGCTCCTATAGCCTCTAGAAAGTCATCTTGTGTAACTTCACGTGCTTTTACAGTTGTATCTGTAATTGCTCCAGCCATATCCAACTCTCTGATGGGAGTCATTATTGCTTCTCTGCACACCATTGCAATATCAGCACCAGAGTAACTATCAGTTATTTCTGCCAAAATAGAAAAGTCAACTTCAGAATCAATTTCTATACCTCTAGTGTTGTATTCGAAGATTGCTTGTCTAGCTTCAGGATCTGGTAAAGGTATGTAAATACGACGTTCAAATCTCCTTCTAAAAGCACCGTCTATAGCACTTGGCAAGTTTGTTGCACCTATAGTAACAATACGATCTGTTTCTGAACTGGATAAACCATCCATTGAAGTTAATAATTCAGTTTTAACTCGACGCATCGCATCATGTTCTCCTCCTCTTGCGCCTGCTAAAGCATCTACTTCATCAATGAAGATAATACTTGGTTGTTTT
>BPTM01000153.1 GCA_023705945.1 Candidatus Heimdallarchaeota archaeon | reverse complement strand
TAATAGACATTAACTACCAATAATGGGATAACTTAAAATTCTTTTCTTTCTTATTGTTATTTAATGAAAGACAAAAAATATGAGGTCAGAAGAAGATACGACGCTACAGCTACATATTATGATAAGAGATATTGGGGCATTCAAATGACAAAATACAATGAAATATTCTCTGAAATAGATATAGATAATTCTGAGATTATATTGGACGTCGGTGGAGGAACAGGGTTATTATTTGATTTTATGGAGAATCAAACATCGAACATTTTTTGCTGCGATGTTTCATTTAACATGTTAAAGGAAGGTAAAAATAAACACAAGGCAAACCATTTCGTATGCGCAGATAGCGATCATCTACCATTCAAAGAGAATAGATTTAGCAAAATCATATGCGTATCTGTAATCCAAAATGTCCCTAATCCTCAAATAGCACTTCGGGAGATACATTCTTCTCTTAGATGTGATGGAATTCTTATATTAACAGCCTTAACTAAACTGTTTACGGATTCAAAAATAAAAGAAATAATGCACAAAGCTAGTTTCTCTATACTCAAGCTTTGGCAATTATCTATAGAAGATATATCTGTTATTGCTGAGAAGAATGATTGTTAATATGTACGAACTATACAATATTTAGAATGATTTTCTTCACTCTTGTTTTACAGACTTTTCTAACTCCATGAGCACCAGGCTCATATCTGCTATCTAACACACCAGCACGCTCTAAAAATTTGATTTGAGCTGAAGTATTAGCTTCCGTCTGCTTCATTCTTTTAGCAATACTGGAAATATCCATTTCTTTGTCAAGTAATAATTTAACGATCTTGTATCTTGTTGGCGAGGATAAAGCTTTTGCAAGCCCTATTATTGGTTCTTCATCACTTAATTCTAATATCTCTGTCATTATAACACCCCAAGTTTAATGCATACATGAACATTCGTTTAATTATATAAGAGTAATGGTTGGTTAAAAAAAGAATTGGTTATTCGTTTATTATTTCTTACAAAAAGATATATCGATACTTCATTATTTTAATATCTCCTTTCATCACTTTAAGCAACCAAAATTTAATAGAATCATTATTTATAAGGAAAACGTTCATTATTTGTAAGAATAAAATTTATTTACATCACAAATCGTTAATCTTATAGAGATTAATAATAAAATTGTTTTCAGGTAGAAACTTTACTGGAAAGTGAGAGAAACATGAGCTCCACTGTAGATGACAAAATTCGCGATATAGAGGAACAAATAAAGCAAACTCAAAAAAATAAGTCTACTGAGCATCATTTAGGTATGCTTAAAGCTAAAATTGCTAAATTAAGAAGAAGAAAACTCGAGATTCAGTTTTCTTCAAGCTCCGCGAAAGGGTACGGATTTGATATTCGAAAAACTGGTGACGGCACAGTTGTTCTCATAGGATTTCCATCGACTGGTAAATCTACTTTGATTACTTCAATCACAAGTGCACAATCAAAAGTGGGATCTTATGCTTTTACTACCACTAGAGCTATACCAGGAATAATGTTTCATAAAGGCACTCAAATACAAATTGTAGACCTTCCAGGGATTATTGAAGATGCAAGTATAGGAAAAGGGAGAGGGAAGGAAATTCTCGCAGTAGCAAGAGGTGCAGACATGATTTTATTGCTTCTGGAGCCGAAGGATACTACAAAATACTTTGACAAAGTCATCACAGAATTAAACAAAGTAGCAATTCGTCCAGGGATGGAAGAACCAATAATAATAATTAAGAAAGAGGATAGGGGGGGAATAGCTCTGTCAACTATAGCAAGACTTACCCACATGACAGAAAAAACATTCAAGGGGATTCTTAGAGAGTATAAGGTAATTAATGCATCAGTTACTGTTCGTAGTGATCCAACTATGGATCAATTAATTGATGTTTTAGAAGGGAATAGGGTTTATCCAAAGATTCTTGTTGTTGTTAACAAAATTGATTTGTTCAGCAAAAAACAGAAAAAATCAATTCAAAAACAATTTCCTGATGCTATTTTCATTAGTGCTTTGACAGGAGAGAATCTCAAACAATTAAAGAATCAAATAGTTGATAAACTTGAACTAATTAAGATTTATCTCAAAAAGCAGGGTAAAAAGACAGATTATGAAGAACCTTTAATTGTTAAATACAGATCCACAATAAAAGATGTTTGTGATAAAATTCACAGAAAGTTTGCCACAGAATTCCGATATGCAGTTGTCTTTGGACCAAGTGCAAAGCATGATAATCAAAGAGTTGGTCTAGAGCATGTAGTTAGAGACGGCGATGTTGTTACTATTATTATGAATAAATACAAGTTCTAAAACAACAATCATTTTTTGAATTTTATTTCTCCACCTACAATCGTATAAGCTATTTTAACATCATGAAATTCTTCTAGTTGTATTTCATCGAGATTCTTGTTTAGAATAACAATGTCTGCTAACTTTCCAACACTCAAAGTGCCTTTTACAACTTCTTCTTTAGAAGCAATTGCAGGATTTAATGTATAGCACTGGACAGCTTCTTCCAATGTTAATCGCAATTCAGGATTAGGATGATAAATTGCTCCTTTGATACCATATAATGGACCTAACGGCATCCCATCACTACCAAATATTACCAATAAATTTTCATCGAAAATCCATTTGAACGGATTATTTACCAAAGTTCTTTCTCTCCCGAGTCTTTGTTCATACATACTATTTACATCAACCATCCCCCAACGCCAAACAAAGTTAGGTTGCATAGAAAATATTATTCCATGAGATTTTGCTCTTTCAACATCTTCTTTCCTAAGAATTTCTGCGTGTTCTATACGATGGAGAGCTTCCTTTGATTCTTCAGGGTCAATATTTTCTACTATTGTGGAAATGAGGTTACTAACTGCCTTATCGCCTATAGCATGAGCTGCAAGTTGCAATTTGTTTTCATGCACTAGAGTAACCATTTCCTTCAGTTTTCCTTCATCATAGAGAGCAAATCCTTTTTCCCCTGGTTTATCGAGATAATCATCGTAGAGGTAAGCGGTTCGTGTACTTATAGCACCATCTGTCATCAGTTTACATGCACCTATCTTGAACCATTTATCTCCAAAATCTCGATCAAGACCCAGTTTTATTACTTCAGATATCATATCCTCATAGATGATACCATATACTCGTATTGGTAGCTTTTTCTCTTTTATAAGATGTAAATAAGCTGGTAGAACCTCATATGTAATATTATCATGAATTGAGGTTATACCAAGGGATAATGCTTCTTCCATACCTAATTCCAGACCTCTAACAAACATTTCAAAAGAGGGTCTTATTTCTTGTTTATTTGAAAGATCAACGTCTCTCAAAATGCCAGTAATCTCTCCTTTTTCATTTAAATCTACTCCAAGTTGGTCTTTTGATAATTCAAGCCTTTCAAATCCAAGATAGTTTACAGCAACAGAGTGTCCAGATACATGACGAAGAATAATAGGATTGTCAGGACTGATTGGGTCAAGATCAGCAGCTGTAATATAACGTTGCAGTGACCAATTGCTTTGATCCCAAGCTCTACCTATTATCCATTCTCCTTTCTCTTTTGTTGCAATATCTTCTTTAACCATTTCCAGTACTTCTTCAAGACTCTTTGCTTCTCGGAGGTCTAAATAGATTTTATTCAACCCAGTCCAGGTAATGTGAGTATGAGCATCAATAAAACCAGGAAGAATTGTATTGCCTTTTGCATCAATTATTTCTGTCCCAGGACCTATCAAGCGTTCAATTTCATCTTTATTCCCAACTTTTATTATTGTATCAAAAAAAACTGCTAAATATTCAGCTCTTGGTTTTTCTTCATCAAATGTCCATATATTTGCATTTGTAATTACAAGGTTTGCATGAAGCTTATTGTGCATAAATCATCTGTAAAGAGGGGATATAATAATTTTACTTCAGACGGATGTTATAAAAATAGAATGTGTGTTTAGTTCTACACAAATAAAAGTTATATAGAGTATCAACTATTTTTTATTGAGTACTATGTCTAAACTCTCTTTAGTAATAAATCAAAATAGAGAAGAAGGGACTGTCCAAGCAATAGATCTTTTAGGAGAAAATAAAGTTGAAGGGAAAAATGTTGTATTAAAACCGAATTTCAACACGGCAGATCCTGCTCCTGGATCCACTGATATAATTACATTAAGATCATTAATTGTAAAACTGAAAGAGATGGGAGCAAAATCAATCACTCTTGCTGAGAGAAGTGGTCCAGTAGATACACGAAAGTGTATGGAAGAGAAGGGGATATTTGAATTAGCTGAGGAATTAGATTTTCAAATAATTAATCTTGCAGAAGTAGGTGTAGAAGAATATATACATATTAGACCAAAGGACAGTTACTGGAAAGATGGATTTCTATTTGCCAAAATTTATCATGGAGCAGAATGTATTGTTGAAACTTGTTGCTTGAAAACACATCAATATGGTGGGCATTTTACTTTATCACTCAAAAACGCTGTAGGTATAGTACCTAAAAGGGATCTAAATGGTAATTCGTATATGAGAGAGTTACATAGTTCACCAGATCAGCGCAAGCTAATTGCAGATATAAATAGCGCCTTTTCTCCTGATTTGATAGTTCTAGATGGAGTTACTGCATTTGTAGATGGAGGACCAGCTGTTGGAACGAGAAAAGAAGCTAACGTCATCTTAGCGAGCAAAGATCGGATAGCAATAGATGCTGTTGGTGTTGCTATCCTACGTATATTGGGCACAACAACTGAAGTAAACAGAGCATCAATTTTCGAACAAGAGCAAATTGCTAGAGCTGTAGAACTTAATCTAGGAGTAGCAAAACAAGACGAAATTGAAATAATAACTGACTCAAAAGAAGCTGAAAAATTAGCAGAGCAAATTATGACAAAACTTCAAGAATAACAATCTAATCTTCCTTTTTCTTCCCTTTGCTAGTTACAACAATATTTTAAACTAGGAGCTGATTTTTAAATAGAATGCCTGAAAGTGAAGTTTTACCTGAATCATCATCTGTCTATTCTGTTCAAGGTAGAGACTTCAAAGTTAAAGGTTTTATCAAAACCAAAGAAACTAGAGAAGTCCTAGCATTCATAACTTCACAGTTTCTAAGTTTTGCCATTTATATGTCAGTACGACAACTCTTTCCCCTTTATCTTCAAAAAAATTACGGCCTTACTGAAGCTGAAGTTCTAATAAAATGGGGTGTCATTGTTACTGTTTACACATTTACAGGTCTTATAGCCAGGATACCCAGTGGATGGATTATAGAAAAAACAGGAAGAAAACCAGCTGTGATGTCATCGTACATTATAATGACTGTTGCAGTTGGATGTTTAGCTTTAACAAGCAATACTGCAATAATAGCGTTACTATTTGTCTTTCTACGTTTAACTAACAATATTTTCGGACTTTCAAGTCGATCTCTATTAGCAGATATAAAATCACCACACAAAGGGATATACAACTCATTGGTTTCAAGTTCTGGTAGGCTTGGAACGCTTATAGGTTCCGTTGGATTAGGCTTTGTTTTACAGTTTCTCCACGCGTATTTTATGATAATAGTTGCGTTAATTTTATCGGTTATTGGCTTAATTGCATTTAGGTTGCTTTTTGTAAAGGGAGGAGGAGAAACGGTTCATTTTATACGCAGAGTTGATGTGAAAAGTGGACATAAAGTGAAATTTGATTTCAAAATTTTCAAATCAAGTTCGTTAATTTTCTTTGTATTCGCTTTTATTTTGTATGGTTTGATTTCAGGTGTAACGGATCCTATTATGGCTCTTTATGGTAAAAATGTGTTAAACCTTTCAGAGGGTTACATAGGTTTACTTCTAGGATTATCACAACTTAGTTTCATACTTATTTCACCAATCATTGGATGGCTTATTTCTAACAAACCAAAATTAACGAATTATTTGCTAGTATTTTCAGCGCTTATTATCTTAAGTAATTACATCTTAATTTACTTCTTCTATGATATCGTTGGAATGTATATTGCTGCATTATTCATAAAAAACATCGCTCACGCGCTCTTCTTTCCTGTTGTGTTTACTATTCTCACCTATGATTTACCAAAAGCACACTTCTCCATTTTATACTCGATAATCACCACAGGTTTCTTTTTAGGAAATACAGGAACATCGTTTTTGTCTACTTATCTTTATGGTATTTCGGAGCGATATCCTTGGTTAGCTGCATGGATTATTAGTTCTGTATTAGTTTGTTTATCATTATCTTATTGTGTCTATAAGCGTATTAAGCCGCGAAAAGCACAATCTCATTGATTTAGCATGGTGATTTTGCTGTGCTTATATAGCTCCCTTAAAATAAAATAATGTGTCAATAGAGATATCTAACTTATGCAAATCTTATACTAGAAAAGGAAAGGAGATCAAAGCATTAGATAATATCTCACTTAATATTAAGGAAGGAGAATTTGTTGGATTATTAGGTCCTAACGGAGCTGGGAAGACGACGCTTTCCAAAATACTTTCAACTCTTTTATTACCTTCATCTGGAGAAGCATTCATAGATGGTGTATCCATTTTTGAAGATAAAAAAATAAGAAGTATGGTAGGTTCAGTTTTTGGAGAAACAGGTGGAAGAAGTTTATATTATCGACTATCAGTAAAGGATAATTTACTTTTTTATGGAACATTATATGGTATTAGAAAAACAGAAATTAAAAAAAGAATCAACTCCTTATTGAGATATTTCGATTTGACTGAGAGAAAGGATTCTTTGGTCATGAAACTTTCTACAGGAATGAAAGCAAAAGTATTACTAATTAGAGCTCTTATAACATTTCCCAAAATACTCCTGTTAGATGAACCTACATTGGGGTTTGATGCTGAAAGTTCTGAGAAGGCAAAGGAATTGTTATTAGAGTTTAATAGAGAATTTGGAACTTCAATTCTTTTAACCAGTCATAACTTCTCAGAGATGGACGATCTTACATCAAGATTGATCCTAATTGATGATGGTCATCTGATTCAAGATTGCTCTCCTGATTTATTCAAAAGATCAGCTGGTCATCAATATGTTCACATCATTTTTTCTCTTCCACCTCTACCATCAGAATCCCTTCGAATTTCAAAAATGCCTACTGAGATTTTTACGAAAATGATAAATGATTCAGCTGGTGCAGAAATCACTTCCTTAGAACAACAAGATAATCACAATTTCATTTATGAAGCTAAAATCAAACCTATATCTTACACACTAAACGAAACCATATCTAGAATAACTGTTCTCATTCTTAGAGCAAAAGGAGAAATTTTTCAGATTGTACCACACATGCCTTCTTTAAAAGAATCGTTTCTATCTTTTCTTGAAATCAATAAGCAGAAAGAAGAAACACAAGCTCGAACAATCGAAGAGATTTTTGCTATACCTTTACGAGAGGAGGAATAGTTATAGCTCATGATTTACAAGAGGTGATTTCCACATTTGAATCATCTGAGAAGAACAGCAAGTCAATTTCGAGAATGTGCGCAATTGCAGCTGTTAGGGTTAAAATGAGTTTGAGCTACAAAAGTAGTTATCTCATCACACTCTTCCTAAATCTAGTTACAATCACCATGTACTTCTTCTTCAGCAAACTCAATCCTGATATGGAAATTTTTGGTATTTCAGCATCCTATTTTGAATTTGTTTTTATCGGATTAGCTTTGCAATTCATTGTTGGAACAAGTTTGGCAACTGTAAATGGATCAATATATAATGAGATAGTTTCTGGAACTTGGTCTTCGCTTCTCTTACACTTTAACTTTGCAGAATATGCAATTGGAACTACTTTAGCAGGAGTGTTCCTTGCTTCTTTTTCAATTTTCATATCTTTAGGAGTATCTTATGCATTCTTTGGTTTCTCCTTATCTGTTTCTGGAATTCAAATTGCTCTCATTTGCTTGCTTTTCCTACTGATACTTCTCTCGCATATGGTAATATCTATGCTCTTTGCAGCATTTACAATATACTATCAAAAAAATAGCGGGTTTGTACCATTACTTTATCAACTAACCAAAACATTCAGCGGTATCGTTTTTCCAATTGCTCTTCTTAGTGGTTTTCCTACTGTTTTAGCAAAATCTTTGCCACTCACTTACGGTCTGGAAGCTCTTCATAATGTTATCTTATCAGAAAATATTCAATGGGAAATTATACAGAGAAATGGATTGGTTCTCGTAGGCTTTATTATCTGTATAGGTGTTCTCTCTATCATTTTCGTATCAAAGAGTATTAAACATTCAAAAAAGCATAACAAGGTGGATTGGTATTGAATATCCCTCAAACT
>BPTM01000152.1 GCA_023705945.1 Candidatus Heimdallarchaeota archaeon | reverse complement strand
TTCCTTCTACCAGAATTGTTTTCTTTTGTCTTTCAAATCCAGGTCCTGCAGAAATCCCTTCATCAGTTAGTTTAACGACTGAACCAGCTTTTGAAGATCTTTCAACTTCCAATTTTATAGAAGAGCTAAATGGGCTTACATTTTGATCCCATTGTCTAATAATTTCAGATGCGCGATCAACAATTGATTGTCTCTTGTTAACTCGCACATCAACTATCTCTTTCAGATGTATTTTACAACTACAGGGACCAACTCTGTCTACTGTTTCAAGAGTAGCTGCAAGTATTGCGGTCTCTGTCCTTGATAAACTTGAGGGGATAACAATTTTGCCTGTAGTTTTTCCCCTACTACTAGAATAATCAACACTTATTCTCCCGATTCTACCGGATTTTTGAAGTTCGCGGATGTCAAGGTTTTCACTCAGTAATCCGTCGGTTTGACCATAAATGGCTCCAACGATATCTGGCTTCTCAACCACTCCATCGACTTCGAATTTTGCTGTAATTTCATATTTTGTTGTTGAAGTATCGGTTTTTGCACCCATATCATTCACCTATATTTTGTTTATTTTTAAGCTGCAAAGTCAACAAGAAAACCGATAGATATACACTAATCCCTTCACCCTCAATTACTTACTATAAATTTAATTTAATCTGAATTTTTCAAACACGAAATACACTTCTTTAGTGTATTCTGGATGAGTTATGATTATGATTATTATTATGTAAAGATCATCAGTGATCGTGATAGGTTATTGTAAGTGTGATACCCATCAGACTTCTTTCAACTTTTATGCAAACTTAAATTGCTATTTGCTATTAAGGTATATTCATTATACCTATTAGTCTGATTTGTAAACTAATCTATTTAGTTCAAGAAAATAGAGGGGCAAGTGTGTTAAAAACGTTCCCATATATCACAATGGGTAACATTTTCAGAGAAAATTTCTTCCTTTTTACATTATTCATAAACAATTGAATAACCTTTTGCTTAACTTTAAATAATAAATAATTCAGTTTTATTTAGAGATTAGCATGAGTGTAGCATTATATGTAGGCATAGGAGTAGGAGTGCCTGTTTTTCTAGTGGTAATTTTCTTAAGCATTTATTTCATTCAAAAGAAAAGAAAAAAGGCAAAGAGTCCGATATTGGAAAGAGCAGACGACACAATTGTCATCGTAACACAACGTATTCATACAATGAATCAAAGAATAAAAAAACTGGATGTAGGTGTTACTAAGTTAGTGATAGCTAAAGAAAAGAATGATCCATCACTAATTGATGAAACAATCAATATGGAAAATATTCAAATAAAGATTGATCAGAATAGAAAAGAGATAGAGGAGCTTATTGCCGATATGAAAGATCTTAGAGATTATAAGACAGAAATTGAGGATATCATGAAAAAAAAAGAAGAAAATAGTTTGGAAGAACTAGAGAAACTCTTAGATGCCGTCAAGGAGAAACTTCAATACAGATTTATTTAATTCTATGAAATAACCAAGTTTCCTTTTTTTCTAGTAAGCTTTCTTTATTCTTGCTCTTAATAGAAATGCTTTTAATACTTGTTTAAAGCAGAAAATAAAATAACTGAGGTATGCTTAAATGCCAGTTACAAACCCAGAATACCGCGCAATAGCTCGTTCACATATTATGAATAGAACAGTATGTAGAAAATGCTATGCTACAAATCCAGCTAATGCTAAAAAATGCAGAAAGTGCAGATCATCAGAATTACGAATGAAACGCTCAAACAAGAAGTAATGGTGAACTAGAAATTAGTTTAGGACATAACGTTTGGTGCGTTTACATAAAACTTAAATGCAAATTAATCCCTCGATTATTTAATTATTATTTATATACTAAATAAGAACTCTAAACCGTATTATAACGTGATAAGTATATGAGTGTCGAAAGTGAAGAAATGAACTTGGAAGAAAAAAAAGAGCATTTAGGGTCACTAAGATTGAAACGAAAAGAGTTCATTGATAAGCTCCGAGAATGTAATGAAAATCGTAATGAAATCAGAAGTAGCCGGGATCTTAAGAACAAACAGGCAAAAGATTTATTCAATGAAGCCAAAATTTTCAAGGAGCGAAGAGACCAGATAAATGAAGAAGTTCAAGTTCGTAAACAGATGCGAGACATTCTGCGAGAAGACGCAGACAAGATAGCTAAAAGACTTGTCGAATTAGGATCGCAAATGAAGAACGTTGGAGTTCCAAAAAATAGAAGGGTAGGAGAAAAAATACGTCGTTTAGAAAGACAGTTAGAAACAACTCCCTTTTTAACCAAAGAAATGGAAAAAAGTACACTTAGTCAATTAGAAGAACTAAGCGCAGAATTTGAAAAGATTGAACAATTCAAGGATTTGCGAAGTGAAGTACGTGATATTCAAAATAAACTTCGATATATGCAAACTGAGATTAAGACATATCATACAAGTGTTACAACACTTGCTCAAGAATCTCAAATTCATCAAGAAAAAATGCTTACAGCAACCAAAGAAGCTAGAAAAATCAAAGAAGAAGCAGATGCTGCCCATACTGAAGTGATAGCCCTCAGCATTCAAATAACTGAAATTCGCAAAACTCTTGATGGTTTAACTCAAGAGGTTAAGAAACTTTCTAATGAGTTTGGAATTGAACTTCACGCAGCTAGAAAAGCCAGAAGGTATGAGGCTAAGCGCGCAAGAGACGAAAAACTGGACGCAAGGGCTAAAGAAATACTTGTTAGATATGAGGAAGGGAATAAATTAACTTTAGATGAATTTAAGGTCCTCATGGAACGAGGCTTAATATAACAAAAAAATTACTTATTCGTATAGCTATTCTTCTCCATTTTTTAGTATTAAAATACTCACTGTATTCGCAATTCTTAAAATGTCCAATTATATGCATACAACAATTAGCTTAGGTGGCTATACATGAAATTACCTGTATGTCTAATTGATGTTCAAACAAATACTCTATGCAAAAAATGTAAACAACTTCAAAGTGAAGGAAAAATTAGCGATTTGGATATAGAGTTATCAAAGATATTAGTTGACCTTGCCAAAGGCAACAAAGCTATGAAGGATATTGCTTTCTTTTCATCTGTTGAGCTAGATAATGTCATCATTTTAGTTACTAGAAAACAAGATGTCTCAATACTTTCTAGACCAGAAGTTATAGATAGAATAAAGCAGCATTCTCATAAAGAGGTAAGATTTCTAGAAAAAACAAAAGACCCTCGAAAACTTGTTGAAAGTCTCATTCATCCAGTTCCTGTTGCAAAGGTTTCTACTTTGTATATTCCTCCTTTTAGTGATAAAGAATATAAAATTGAGATTGACAGGAAGTATAAACAGGAATTACCAATTCCTGAAAGCATTATCATTCAAACAGTCCATTCTGTGCTGAACACAGAAGCATATATTGAATTCATATAGAGGGTACTAAGGAATCTATTACTACACTATTAGAGTACAATAGATTAGGATTATCTGGAGTAGAATATTTTGTTTTATTTCCGTAAATAATGTTCTCCTGAATACTCAATACTTTCTTATCAGTACAAATTTAAACACATCCTTACTATTATCTTCGTGATGCCTTTCGTTTATAAACAAGTTATTGCTGTACGAACAGATCTTAAAATGTCTAAAGGGAAAACTGCTGTTCAAGTTGCACATGGTTCCATTTCCTCATATTTGAAAACAAGAAAACACTACCCAGATTGGGCAGATAAATGGATTTCAGAGGGACAAAAAAAAGTTACAGTTAAAGTAACATCTGAAGAAGAGATTCATGAACTTGCTGAAAAGGCACGAAGATTGGATATTCCTTTTGCTGTAATTAATGATGCTGGATTAACTCAACTACCTCCAGGAACAACCACAGCAATTGGAATTGGACCTTCTTTGGAACAAAATATCGACAAAGTTTCGAAAGAATTACCACTATTGTAAGAGCTGGAATAAATGAAGAATAACTATTCTTCTGAGTTATTAACACCGTCAATTACAAAATCTCAAGGTATTGGAGGAAAGATTAAACATTTTCCTGAAGATTTCATTGTAAGTGAAATAATAGATAAAGAACATAAATTAGATCCACGTGTAGAGAGTATAGAGTTACCAGGAAAACCTGGATTGTTTCTTCATTTCGTTTTAGTGAAAAAGGATATTGATACATTTGATGCTTTAGATTGGTTAGCTAGATTATGGAAAGTTGAACGCAATGATATCAGCATTGCAGGTTCAAAGGATAAAAGAGCCCTTACTGCCCAAAGAGTGTGTATTTGGGGTTTAAAAGATAAATTTGAAAATGGAGTATTGAACACTTTAGATTTGCCTAAAATAAAAACGCATTCTTTATGTTTAAGATTAAAAGAGATAAGATTAGGAAATCTTTGGGGAAATGCATTTAATATCACTATCAGAAATATAAAACAGTTTCAAGAAGAAACACAAAAACTTATTGAAGAATCGTTTGAAGACATTCTTACAAGAGGAGGATTGTTAAATGGTTTTGGAATACAGAGGTTTGGTGAATTAAGACCCATAACACATCAAGTTGGGAAGATATTAGTTCAAGGTGACTTTGAACTTGCGATAAAGACCTATCTAGGTAAAGTTTTCGAAGGTGAATCAGAGGAAATACAAAATGTTAGAAGGGTTTATTGGGTGACAGAAGATTGCAACAAAGCTTTAGAGTGTTTTCCAAAGTTCTTAACAATCGAAAGGAAATTATTAAGAGAATTAATCAAACGTAGGATGAATTACGAGCAAGTCTTTTTCTCTTTACCTCCGCAATTCAGAAAATTGTTTGTGCACGCATTCCAAGCTAAACTTTTCAACAAATATTTAACTGTAAGATGGAATGAACACAGTCAAGATTTACAGAAAAGCATACCAGGTGAAACAATAAAAGATGGGAGAATTTACGCACCTATAATAGGTCGAAAAACTGTTTTAACTGGTGATGTTAAAAAAATCTATGAAGAAATTCTTAATGAAGAAGGGATAGATATTAACATATTTCAAAACCATATTTTTCAAAAGATTGGAGGGCAAGGAACTTCTAGAGCAATAAGCGTTTTACCCGATAACCTGCAAATTGAAAATGTACTAAAAGATGAGATAGATGGTACGAAAACAAAAGCAGAAATTAGCTTTAAAATCCCAAAAGGTTCATACGCAACTGAATTATTGCGAGAGATTATGAAAACTTAGGGTCTGATTCTCTATTAACAATGTATATAGGGAATTATTCAAATAAGAAAGAAAATTAGTGAAAATATCATATGCGTTTGTATTTATCGCGAAAAATATCAGAGAGTGAATTGAAAATGTTTACCTTGATAGATCGTAAAGATGTAACATCGGAGAGTGTTTGGTTTAAAATTAAGGCCCTAGACGTAGCTAGAGTATGCAAAGCTGGACAGTTTGTAATTATTCGAGCAAATGATAAAGGCGAGAGAATTCCTTTAACCATTGCAGATTGGAACGTAGATGAAGGATGGGTAACAGTTATCTTTCAGAAAGTTGGGGCGAGTACTTATGAGTTGGCAGATTTACAAAAGGGGGATAGTTTACAAGATTGTGTAGGACCATTAGGAATTCCAACCCATGTTGAAAATGCTGGTAACACTATAGTAATTGGTGGGGGTTTAGGTATTGCAATCGCGACACCAGTTGCAAGAGCTTACAAGCAAGCAGGGAATCATACTGAAGTCATTATCGGAGCTAGGAAGAAAGAATTGTTATTCAATGTAGCAGAAATTAAAGAATTTGCAGATGGACTATACATCTGTACTGATGATGGTTCAGAGGGAAGACATGGATTTGTTACAGACCAACTATTAGAAATGATTGAGAGCGGTCAACAAATCGATACAGTTTTTTGTGTTGGTCCTCCAATAATGATGAAATTTGTTGCTAAGGTAACAGAACCTTTCAATCTCAAGACTATTGCGAGTCTTAATACTATAATGTTGGATGGCACTGGTATGTGTGGCGCATGTCGAGTAACAGTAGGGGGAGAAACAAAATTTGCTTGTGTTGATGGACCTGATTTCGATGCCCATTTAGTCGAATGGGAAGAAACAATGTCACGATTATCTAGCTATAAAGAGGAAGAGAGAGAAGCTATGGAACACTATCAGAAGCATCGTGAAGAATGCCAATGTGATAAAGAAGGTGAACACAAATGAGTGCACAAAGAAAACCTCGACCTCAACTTATTCGAACCAAACTCCCAATGCCTTGTCAAGAACCAGCAGATCGCGTTCAAAATTTTGACGAAGTGCCTTATGGTTATAATGAAGCAGAAGCAGTTTTTGAAGCTCAACGTTGCCTTAAATGTAAAAATCAGCCTTGTGTTAGTGGATGCCCTGTTGAAGTACCAATTCGTGACTTTATTACACTGGTAAAAGAGAGAAAATTTCTAGAAGCTGCTGCTTTAATCAAAACAAAGAATAGCTTACCTGCTGTCACTGGCAGAGTATGCCCCCAAGAATCACAGTGTGAAGCAAAATGTGTAATGGGAAGGAGACATCAACCAGTTGCAATTGGTAACTTAGAACGATTTGTAGCTGATTATGCTCGAGATCATGGTGAAGAAGTCCCTGAACTTCCAAATTCAACAGGTAAAACTGTTGCAATTGTTGGAGCAGGTCCAGCTGGTTTAACTTGTGCAGGAGATTTAGCTTTGATGGGTCATGAAGTAACTATCTATGAGGCTTTACATGCACCAGGTGGAGTTCTTATTTATGGTATTCCTGAATTTCGTCTACCTAAGAATATCGTAAAGTATGAAATTGATTTTCTTAAGAAAATAGGAGTAAAAATAAATCTAAATTTCATCGTTGGTAGTAATAAAACCGTTGATGAACTCTTAGCAGAATTTGACGCTGTATTTATTGGATCGGGTGCAGGTGCTCCGAGATTTCTAAATATTCCGGGCATAAATCTGGTCAATGTATATAGTGCAAATGAATACCTTACTCGCGTTAATCTCTTAAAAGGGTACAAATTTCCCGAATATAAAACACCAGTCAAACGCGGGAAGACAGTTATGATCATAGGCGCAGGAAATGTAGCTATGGATTCAGCTAGAACAGCCAAACGTCTTGGTGCAGAACACTCAATAATTGTTTACCGACGAAGTAAGAAAGAATGTCCTGCTAGACAAGAAGAGATTCATCATGCTGATGAAGAGGACATTGAGTTTCGATTTCTAACTAATCCAATTCGAATTATTGGTGATGAATTAGGAAGAGTAAAGGCTGTAGAATGTCTTCAATATGAACTTGGAGAACCTGACGAAACAGGTAGAGCAAAACCTATACCAATACCCGGTTCTGAGCATCTTGTAGAATGCGAGGTTGTTGTTATAGCTGTAGGAAATGACCCGAATCCTACTATTCCTCGCACAACACCTGATCTTGAAGTATCACGCTGGGGAACAATTGTTACAGAGAGAAGCACAGGGAAAACAAGTAAGGATAAAGTCTACGCGGGTGGAGATATAGCAACTGGAGCTGCTACTGTAATAGCTGCAATGGGTGCAGGGAAAGTCGCAGCAAAGGACATACACAAGCAAATTATGGGAATTGAAGATGAGAAAGCTGTAGAACCTGCATGATTTAGTTCTTATTCCTCTCTCCTTACCATCAAATATGCATCACTATTATCCTGATAGTATTTTCTTATTTTTGATTCAATTTTGAACCGTAAGGATTCATACAATTCTATTGCTTTTTGATTGTCGATACTTACTTCTAATTTTACACTGCTGAATTCTAAACTTTTTAGCTGACTTAGAAAATGTATTAGTAATTCTTTCCCCAATCCTTCTCCCCTGAAACTTTCGAGAATGGCAAAGGATAGTATATGGGCTTGTCTAGGTATCGGGGTGTATCCGCCCAAAAGAAAACCTATCATCTTTCCATTCTGTTCAAGAACAAAACATAACTCAGGGGCACCAAAATAGAGACTCCCTATTAGTACTTCACCAAATGGGTATGGGAAACTTTTGCGCTCTATTTCATAAACCTGAGGAATATCTTTTTTCGTCATTTGTCGTATATTGTTCATGAAGTTCTTGCAGCTCCTAGAGACTTAATTATAACCATCAGTTTAAGCTTTTTTAGTTTTCTCAATGAACATTTGTTAAGGATACAAACTTTTAAACAAAGTAATTTGAATAAGATTCAACGCGAAGCCTGAATGAGTTGTTCAACATGAGTAAAAAATTAGCAGCCGATTATGAACGAAAAATAGTGAACAGATTCTGGGAATATGGGTTTGCGGTTATGAGAGCACCTGCTTCTTCAGGAACAAGTCTTATGCCTAGACCGGATGTATTAGCAGGATCTGCAGACAAAGGATTGATGTTAGCATTAGAAATAAAGACAAGCAGACAAAATACATTTTATGTTCAAAAACATCAAATTGAAGGATTATTAGAATTTTCTAAACGAATTGGTGGACAAGCTTATCTAGCAGTTAAATTTGTTGGAAAAAGGATGGATTTTCTCTTTCTATCAGTTCCTGATGGCCTTACGCAAAGCAGTGGAGATAGCTATCGTGTTAACTTTAATGATTTGAAAGAAAATGGAATAGATTTTTTCACTCTAATAAACGAAAAGGAAACATAAAAATAAGATGTTAAAGATTTCAAATAAGTAGAAAACAATTAACAGTGTGTTCTAATGAAAATTCTCAAGAAAGACTACAAGCATGGATTCATTGAACTTATTCCTGAAAATGTAGGTGATCTTTACGCAATTTACCGCATTCTTAAGCCTGATGACAAGGTGAAAGCTACGACTTCTCGGAGAATAAGGAGAAAAGACGAGGATTCTCGACCAGATTCTGGTGAGCGTGTAAAAATGGTTCTTGAGATAGATGTGGAGGAATTTGCTTTTCACGGGTTTGGAGACAATTTGCGAGTTAAAGGTAAAGTGATCAGTGGTCCTGAAGATTTAATTTCCTTAGGAACTTATCATACAATTGCCTTGTCACTCATGGACAAAGTGCAAATCACCAAATCAGAATGGAAGGCCATGGAGAAAAAGGTGCTAGATGAGGTAGAAAAATCTTCAATGTTAGCTCAAATTTTGGTGATAATAATAGAAGACAATAGTGCTTGTATTGCATTAGTTACGCAGTTTTCTATAAAAATCATTTCCGAGTTTAGTCCATCAGTAACAAGAAAATTTAGTGATGTTAAACAACATTCAAGTGAGATGGGATTGTTTTTCAACGAAGTTCTTCAAATATTACAGGATACAAATCGCCAGTACACACCAAAAACAGTTATCCTAGCGGGTCCTGGTTTTACACCTGAAAATTTCTTAGTATATCTAAAAAACCGAGACCCAAAACTTGCAGCAAAAACAAACTTTGTTCATTCTAGCACAGGCGGAAGAGTTGGATTAAAAGAAGTATTATCACAAAAACTCCCTGAGAAAATTGCAAAAGAACAAAGAGTAGCGTATGAGATGAGGCTATTAGATGAGGTATTCAAACGTATCGGCAAAGAAACAGGAAATGTAACATATGGGTTAGAAAATGTGAAAAACGCTTTAATGATGGGGGCGGTTGAAACTCTATTAATCAGTGATGACCAATTAGGTATCGAGGATTTAGAGAAGAGAAATGAAATTGATAATTTAGTCGATACAAACTCAGAGATGAGAGGAAAAACAGTATTGATGTCTGTGTATCATGATTCAGGTGAGCAACTTTCAAAACTTGGAGGGGTTGCAGCTCTTCTTCGTTTTGCAATACATGATTAATTATTTTCTTCTTCAAAAATAGGATCCAAATACGTTATGATACCATTTTCATGGGGATATTGGTGAATTATGTGAATAGCGGATATCTCATGATGAAATCTTTTTACTAGATCAGAACTATATTTTTTCGCTAACATCCAATTCGTTAATATCATTTTATTTTTCTCATCTATGTTAACTAATTTCTCAGGGATTTCAAAATCATTAATCAATGCATCCTTAATGTTGAGTAAAAATTTTGCTTCTTTAACAATTATCTGAGCTCTTACGATTAAGCCATCGTCAGTGATTTCATCAAAAGAAAGTGCATAACGCTTAGCCCTTCGTCTCAGCCGATTACGTAACTGAATATTGTCCTTATAGCTGGATGAACAATAGTGTAAGGTAACACGTTTTCTTCGATTATTTCTCAAAATCCTTAGTGCTATTTCTTCACTTCCTTTAACGGCAGCACTGAGATTTGTTTTAGTATGATAACCCAGTTTATTTAATTTTAGCAAGTTCTCTTCTGTTATCTCTAACTCGTTGAGATTAACAAAATCGAGATTAACTATTTCAGCAAATTCAATTATGCCTTGTATCTCTTCTTGTTTATCAGGGATAACTGGAATTTCAAACCCAACATTCCATGAAAATGATTTCGCATCTAAAACAGATCTCTTTATCTCTTCAGTCAGTAATAGATAAGGAGGATGAAAGCGGATTTCATCTAACCCTGTATAGTGTAATGCTTTCAAATCATCGTACGACAAAGAATAAGAAGTATAAAGATGACAATGAAATTCTCGACCGAATTTATCTTTAAACTTTGATAAATAGTCTAATGTTCTACTTAGATGTGATGAGGGATCGCCCCCAGTGATTCCCACGCCTAACGCAGAAATCATCACAGCTTCATCATAAGCTTCAGAAAATGAATGTATTTGTCTTTCATTTGCAAAGATCACATCATTTCTCCTTTCCTTAGTCAAAGGACAATAGAAACAATTAGAGTCACATTCACCAGTGATGAAAAGAACTAATTTAGAACCTAATGAGCAATACTGGCAACCTTTAGGTATAGTGCCCTTAACTCTATTACTGTACCATTTAGTAATTCTTTTCATCTAATGAAAAAAACTAGTTTGACATTAAAAAGAATCAGTTTGAACATAGAATTTCCGTATTAAAAGTTCAGACAGATATAGAAATAAGTAAAAGCAAGTTTGTTTAGACATTGTTATACTAGTTGGAATAGATACAGATGTTAACCACACTCCAAATTGTGATCATTGTTATGCTAGCATTAATGTTGCTTACAACTATTGGAAGTTTCTTTAAACTGGAGAGATTTGGAATTAACTTCTATCCTTTTGGAGTGATGTTCAGAACAGAACTTTTTAACAAAATCTTGTCCAAGCTTGGAGAGAAATTGAAGAAATTTTGGCAAGTCCTCTATAGAATTGGACAAGTGCTAACTGGTTTAATTTTAATTGCTCTTGTCGTGTATTTTTTGGTAAACCCTTTTCTAATACTGTTCGATGCGCCAGGAGCACTAGGGATGCAACTACTTATCCCAGGGGTTACAATTGATTTTCAAACATCCTTATTGTTTATAATTCCTATCCTTATTGTCATCATACCACATGAATTAGGTCATGCGGTTATGGCTAAAAGAGAGGGAATTGAGCTAAAATCGTCGGGAATTTTTCTATTTTTTATCTTTTTTGGTGCTTTTGTGGAACTCGTAATCGAAAGCATGGCTAAAGCAACTAAGAAAAGTCGAATTAAAGTTCTACTAAATGGTTCAGCACTTAATGCAATAATGGCTGTTTTGTTTTTGGGATTATATCTCTTAACTCCAGTAATCATTTCAGCTGGGTATTATGAATCAGACGGAGTTATTGTAACAAAAGTATATGAAGAATTTCCTGCTGATATCTCTAATCTAGCTACAGGGGATGTACTTCAAGAAATGGGTATTTTCAATGAGAGCACAAACAAAATTGAATATATGAAAATCAAGGATAGCCAAGATTACCATGTTTTTGCACACAAAAATGTTAATGCTACTTTGTTATATCTCTCATTACTGGATGGGCGTAACGTTTCCTTAATTCCAACGCAAATAGACCCAATTTCTCAATCCGTGAACAATGATAAAATATATCTGGGAATCACAATTTACGATTACCTTCCTCCTAAAGCAAATTGGCTTTCCCTTTGGTTTCCATATTACTGGAGTCTTGAAGTTATCTATTGTTTAAATCTGTGCATAATGGCGGTATTCATGAACATGTTACCTTTAGTAATAACAGATGGAGATAAGATTCTACAAGAGTACTTGAATGTGAAAGGAGATGACGCTAATCCGCGACATAAGAAAATACTAAATACTCTGAGAATGTTTTTCATTTGCATAATCGTGCTTAATTTAGTTTTATCAATGGTAAAATTCTAGTGATGACAAAATGAAATGTTCTTTATGTGATAACCAAGCATTATATGTTCGTCCTTATGATAAACTATCTTTATGTCATAAACATTTCAATGAAAAGATGCGAAAGAGAGTTCAAAGGACACTAACTAGATACAAAATGTTGCATCGTGGTGACAGAATTGCCATAGGTGTTTCAGGAGGTAAAGATAGTACTGCTTTGTTAGATATCTTATATAAAATCGAAACAGATTTTCCGGAGAGTGAACTAGTAGCCATTACTATTGATGAAGGAATAGAACATTATAGAGACGAAGGTTTACATTATGCAAAATTACATGCTGATCGGCTTGGGATAGAACATGTTGTATACTCTTTCGAAAAGGATTTTGGTTATGATTTAGATGAGATAATAGAAAAACTTGGTTCTCGTGGAAAAAAGAGAGAACTTGGAGCATGTTCTTATTGTGGTATTTTAAGGCGTAATGTGCTAAATAAGGCGGCATTAGAAGTCAATGCTGATGTTCTAATAACTGCTCATAATCTGGAAGATGAAGCTGAAACTATACTTCTTAATATTATTAGAGGAGATATACAAAGATTAGCTAGATTAAATCCAACACCAAGAAAAATACATGAAACTCTTGTTCCAAGAGCAAAACCTTTTCGAAGCACTCCACAGGCAGAAATTGTCATGTATTGCATTATTAATGAGCTTGAATATCAAGAAATTCAGTGCCCATATGCTGTTGAAGCTTACAGAGGGGAAGTAAGAGAATTCATATTCAAAACACAAGAAAAACAGCCAATGCTCTGTTATAATATTGTTCGTGGTCAGGACAAATTACTGGCATTAATGAAAGAAACTAAAGAAAATCAAGAGATTAAAAAATGTGAAAAGTGTGGAAACGCGACAGCAGGAAACTTATGTAAAACTTGTTGGTTAAAGCAACTACTTGAAGACTAAAATCTTTTTACTTTTCAATCACAACCATTTTTAATAAGAATATAAAAGTTGCTTAAACCTTTATTCAAGTACGAATAGGGAATGGTTTAAGATGAGTGAAACAATAAAAAATCTAGCAAAAGCCTTCATTGGTGAGAGTCAAGCAAGAAACCGCTACACAATGTATGCAAAAATAGCTAAAAAAGAAGGATATGAGCAGATAGCAGATATTTTTCTAGTTACCGCAGACAATGAAAGAGAACATGCAAAATGGAACTTCCAAATGCTGAAACAAGTCAGAAAGAAACTCAAGCATAAAGAAGAAGCCATACACGTTGAAGCTGAAGCCCCTCTAGTTATGGATGATACAATAGTAAATCTGAAAGCGGCTATAGCTGGAGAGAATTATGAGTACACTATCATGTACCCTGAATTTGCTGATATAGCTGAAAAAGAGGGATTTCCTAAAGTTGCAAATAGACTTAGAGCTATAGGAAAAGCTGAAGTTCATCATGAAGAACGCTATAAAAAACTGTTAGAGCAAGTTGAAGGCAAGACAGTTTTCAAGAAAGAAGAGAAAGTTAAATGGGTATGCCGTAAATGCGGGTATGTACATGAAGGAGAAGAACCTATAGATACTTGTCCGTCGTGCAGTCACCCTCATAATTATTTCGAAATTCTTTGTGAACAATATTAATCAGAGAATCTTCATTTTTTTCTTTTTTATTGATTAAGCATTATTTTGTATTAGAGAGATTCATACATTCATTTAGTTTTAACTCAACATTACTTCCTAATTTCTTCATGAGATAAGAATTTGCTTCATTAGCTTTCATATTACCTAATATTTTTATGACCCTAAGAACGCATTTTTTATGTTCTTTGAACTGGGTAGCAGCTATAGTACCAACTTTATTTTCCTTCGTTTCTAGTTATGAAATATTAGATAACATAATAGTAAAACTTGTTAAATTATTAGAGAAGAGATTTACTTTTTCCATAGGATTTAAAAGAAATTTTACAATTTAAATAAAAAAAATAAAAAAATAGAAAATGTTAAGTGGTTTCCACTTATCAGTTTGGATTTACTGTTTTGGAGGTCCTTGTGCTTGCATTCTTGCGACCAATTTCTTGTTAGGTCCAAGAAATTTCTTCAAGAATATTAGTAGAAGGACAATGACAATTATTGCTAATATCCAAGCTTTCCAATATGCTCCCCAGAAATTAGTCCATGTCCACACATGGCTCCATGCTACTGCAGCTGGTGCGTTATGTAAGATGGTCATTAGCGCAAATGGTATTCCTGTGGCTATTGGAATAATGATCATTGTATCTACTAAGACACCCCAAATCCAGAACTTCAACGATTTCTTTGAGAACATAAGTTCTCTTGAAGTCTTTGTTCTGAAATCTGCTCTGAAATCATATTGCACCATACTCATTGTTAATGGTCCTATAATAAAGACAAAGAAGAACCACGCAAGGACGAGTGCAACTGCTAGCCCTAATCCTACATTTGCGAAGTAACTCCCTACTGCGCCAGGTTCAGTCCAATCCTGCTGTATTGCTGTTGCGATTATGGTCATCAATAAGGAAAACCAGAGTATCAGCCATTCAGCAAAATAGGTAACAGACATAAACTTGCCTTTTTCGGCGTTTGCAAAGGGAGATCCACGTCCTTTCACTTGAAAATGGAAATAGTCCCAAGGCCATTTAAATCCTTTTTTTTCTTGTTGGTCAGTCATTTAAATCACTTTAGATTTTCTTGAGGATATATTTATTTCATGAGAATACCAATCCATAAAGACTCATAAGCTGGTCTTGGATTTAATTTCCAATTAATTAAGGAGGTGTTTGGAAGTTGTGGTTTACCCATTTTAATTACATCCATTTCGCCGACAGAAATACTGTTTATAGCTGAGATAGATATCATCGAGATATTTTCTCCTGTTGAATTTCGAATTAAACTTATTTCATTAGGACGAATGAAAAGATGGAACTTTTAGCATTTATAAAAACCTTTTCTTTTTTAATTCCCGCTTTGTAGATACATATTTACGCGAATTTGGAAGAACCGTTTTGGGCAGTATTTATTAGAAAATAATTGAATGTTATAATAGAACAGTTTAACTAAGAGAAAGGTTGTTTTTGAGAGTGAAAAACGAAATCTTTTTTTGAAATCATTACGTTATCTAGTTCAATCTAATATTCTCTTTCCTCGAGTAAATTGTAGATACAATAAGTACCATCAGTATGATAAAAGAAGTAACCAGTGTAGTTCCTTTTTGACAAGTATAAGTGTCTTCTTCCGTTTCTATGGTCATATGTAATTAGAACATGACTATCTGTTACTATTATATAGGACTTGTAAAAAAGTGATAAATTCTGATTAAAGGAAATAGTAGACGACTGAGCCAATCATAGCGACCTGAAGTTCGACATAGCGCAGGAAGTCGTTTCTTGCTCTTAGGCTCCACGCCGATTGCCATAAGCACCACATATTGGCCTTAGAGCTGCTCACTTCCGTGCCTGACTCATTTTGACCCTATCCTTTCTAACGATTTCCTCCGAAATCGTCTCCGAAATATGCAATCCCATGGGTCGATGCTTCGACGCTTTCCAAGCGAGGCGTATCAACCATTACTAAACCTCAGCATCAGTCTTCACCCCAGCATATAGAGCACTTCTGGTATAAGGACGCCCATTGTAAGAATAATTAAGGAAATGAGGTTAAAACAAGAGCTGAAAAATAGTAGTATATGCGGTTATGTCACTTCAGGAAATTTATGTTAAACTTGTTGGTGAAAAAATATACATAGACAACCAATTCTCGAATTACCACTAATAATAGGAAACCTATAGGAGCTTTAACTTTTATTCAGAGAATAATATTTATCAAATACATTATTGATGGACTTATTCAAGTTAAAAGTTGATTAGAAGAAGAAGTGTTTTCGGAAAAATAATAGACAACTGAGCCGAACATAGCGACCTGAAGTTCGACATAGCGCAAGAAGCCGTTTCCTATCCTTAGGCTCCACACCGATTACCATAAGCACCACATATTGGCCTTAGAGCTGCTCACTTCCGTGCCTGACTCATTTTGACCTTATCCTTTCTAACAGTTTCCTCCGAAACCGCCTCCGAAATATACGATCCCATGGGTCGATGCTTCGACGCTTTCCAGATAGAGCGTATCAACCCTTGCTAAACCTCAACAACAGCATTCACCCCAGCATATAGAGCATTTCTGGTCACAAGGGCGCCCTAAACCCCCGGTTAGTCGTTGCTATCGGCTCAGCCTCTAGTAATAGCAAAAGGATGTGGAACTAATTTAAACATTACTATTTCTGGTTATTCAGAAACAAACGTTATGTAACAGATATATAAGAACTCCAACAACATTCTGCTTATTAGGAATTCAATAGGATGTTGAAAAAATGAATGATGAATATCTAGATGTTGATGGAATCAATATACATTATCATGAGTATACAAACGATGGAGAAACAATAATTTTTCTACATTTTGGTTTTTCTTCGTTAGCAATGTGGAACGGTGTCGTTCCTTTTTTTGAAGGCAAATATAGGTTGATACTTCCAGATTATCGAGGACATGGTTTATCTGATAAACCTAAGAGCAGCTATCATATTGATGAAATGGCTGATGATATTATAGTATTGATGGAAAAATTCAATGTAGAAAAAGCACATTTTGTTGGAAGTTCTCTTGGTGCAGAATTATCTGTAAATATTGCAGCTAGATATCCCCAAAAGGTTCTTTCTTTAGTTGTAGAGGGTAGCGCAATGAATAATGTTTATGGTCCTTATGGTTTGAGTGATCCATCTGAGGAAGAAAAAGAGAAAGAACAAGAAGAGTTGATGAAACGTGTTCGAGCATCACAAGTATTCTATAATTCTCCTGAAGAAATGATGAAGATTCTCAGAGAAAATTATGAACCAAAAGGGTTTTGGAATGATCATGTCAGAATAATGGCTGAGTATGAAATATATGAAACTCCCGAAGGTAAATATTCAGGAACAGTTCCTCTCTGGGTAAGTGAGAGCTATCAG
>BPTM01000151.1 GCA_023705945.1 Candidatus Heimdallarchaeota archaeon | reverse complement strand
GATCGTTTCACGTGACTGGAGTTCAGACGTGTGCTCTTCCGATCTCTTCAAAACTCTAGTGTAAATACGATATGTCTCATAGGTCATTAGAAGAAATATTCTTTTTAAGATATAAAAAAATTGCTGATAAAACAAAAGCTATTAAGCTATAATAATTCCTATGATAATAACAATTAAGGCAATTACAGAAATTGTACCCATTATCCATACCCAATCACTAAACAATTTGGCAACAGAAGCAGGATCTTCTCTCTTTCTCATTCTTGTAAAAGCTGCTAATCCTGAAACAAGCATTGGATAAAGCATGAAAACAATATTTACCACATTAAATTTGCCGCTTAGAAACACTGTGACGAGTGATACAATGAATAGTGCAAAACAAGTTATTGATATTAAATCCAATATTTTATCGCTGAATTCAATCTTTCCATATTCTTTTCTGATGTTACTCAATGTATCGCGTATTGTTTGTCTAACACTCATGATGGTAACCTTGATTTGGCTTTCGTTCTAATGACGGAAAATCTATTTATAAAACTTTTTATCGCCTTGTCTACTTAACAAATGATGAACTGCAATGAAGATTTTTTAAGTAATCGTTTTAGGTTTTTTATGATGAATTTTTTTCATATTGTCATATTAAGTTATGTTAAGCATCAGTTTACATGGATGACTTTAGAAGGATATTATCGGGGTTTTTATAAGAAAATAGGTTTTAAAAAGCGATGACTAAGGTCTTACGTGTGGAGTGTATAGAAGTAGACTATCATCCTAATTTGAGCAAGCTTTGTCATCAAGTAAAAAATCTCTATAATCGAGCAAATTTTCTGATAAAAGCAGAGTTGAAAAAAAAGTACAAGCTTCTTTTCTATGAAGATCTTGACAAAGTGTTAAAGCACGAAGAATGTTACCGCATCCTTCCAGCTCATACTGCGCAGCACACACTCAAACTCCTTGGTAGGAATTGGAAGGGGTATTTTAATGCGTTGAAAGAGTGGAAAAAGGACCCTTCATTGTTCTTCGCTATGCCTCATTCTCCTAACTATAAACGTAAGGATGGGGAAGTGGTAGCCATCTTTTCCAACCAGCAAGCAAGAATCGTTAATGGCTGGGTGATTCTACCTGAGAAAGTGGGGTACAGGTACAGAACAAGATTAACGGAACACATAGAACTAAGAGAAGTGAGGATCATCCCTAGTAGACCAGGATATACACTAGAGATAGTTTATAGGAAAAGTTTACCCAAACTACTGAAGAAGAGGTTAAAAAAAGGGGGAGTAGATTTAGGGATGGATAACCTTGCAGCTTTTGTGGATAACCTTGGAGGACAACCGATTGTTATCAAAGATGCAGGGAAAGGAATAAAATCCATAACTCAATATTATTTGAAGAAACAAAAAGAGTTACAGATACAGTATGTTCAACAGCAGAGAAAACACCTGAAAGGAAAGATCAGCTTGACCTATGGTCATGCCTACTACAAACTGAAGGAAAAGTGGAGGAGAAAATTGAAAGATGGGATCCATAAACTCACCAGTTACTTGATAGAGGTGTGGGTCGAACGAGGCCTCCACGAAGTGGTTATTGGGTACAACCCATTATGGAAGCAAGGAGTACATTTCTGGAAGAAAGTCACCCAGATGTTTGTCACCATCCCCTTCCTACGAATCATCAATATCTTGAAGTATAAAGGAGCAGAACGAGGGATAAAGGTGGAGACAATCCCTGAACAATATACCTCCAAAAGCAGTTTCCTAGATAACGAATTCCCCAAAGAACGAAAGAAGTTCAAAGGGAAAAGAATCAAACGGGGGTTGTTTCGTTCCGCGCACGGTCACTTAATCAATGCTGATGTTAATGCTGCATACAATATACTAATCAAAAGCGATCCAAAAGCCTTGCCTAAGCGCACGGTGAATGGGGTAGGAGGATACGTGATGTATCCACTCAGAGTGAGTATAGAATATCTACAATGATCTCTAAGAAAGATGTACAAATATTCTTGTCTAGGTGACAAGTTGACAAAAACGCATCATAAGAGTTTTTGTTTCAAATAAAAATTAATTTTGAATTGACTCGATTCTAACTCCTGAGGATTTTTCAATTTTCTCAATCAACTTCATATTTTTGATGATGGACCCAATATTTGCAACCTTCAGATCAAATCTTGTATCTGCTAACAAAATAACAACCGCTTTTGATCGTGGATCAAAGATTATGTTACCCTTCTTACCTAAACTGACAGGTTTTTCTGCAGAATAATAGAAAGTTACAGGAATAAAGAGAAGATTCTCTCTCTTCAAAGCTCTCGAGTTTAAAGGTAAGTTTCTGTTGAAGATTTCTGTTAAGTGCGGGCCTTTAACTCGAATAAGCTCTCCTTCAGATTCTCCCTTGTTTGGAAAAATGAATTTAATTTTATACAATTCACCAGTCATTGCGTTTAGAAAAAACCACCAATATTTATATCTATCTCATGGATATTAAGATATACAAAAGACATAAATTTCTAGAATTTCTTGATATTGGCCTAATTTTCTTGAAAAAAAACATATATTAATGGGTCTGTATAATAAGACAAATACATACTATTTACACTGAAAGGTGAAAGAAGTGTCAAAATACATTACTCCTAAAATGGATCCAAAGGAACTGTTGTTAGTTTCAGAGGAGGAGTCGGAGATAAAATGTGGAAAATGCGGGAAACCAATGAAGTTTACAATATTTTACAAAGACAAAGAATCCCATGATTTTCTAGCTTGCAGTGACTGCGAAATATACCTTCAAAGAGTAATTGATGAAGATTAAATGCTCTATTTCAGTTAAATTTTTATTATCTTGAAAATTACGTAAGAAGGGAAAAATTAAATAATTAAGTAAAAAAGAAGAGTTGTAGAAACACATATAGCTCCGTAGTCTAGCGGTCAAGGATACGGGACTCTGAATCCTGAGACGGGTGTTCAAATCACCCCGGGGCTACCATTTTCTCTTCTCAGACTTGTTAGTTTTCCTGCTTTCGCTGTTGTTTCTAACATTTTCTTTAAGGGAAGCATACTAACAAAGAAAAGATGTTCTTTTATTTAACAATCTCCAAATCTAGGGTAATTCGTAGATTAAGAAAGTTTTAATAATACATATCAACCTTTTTTCCTAATAAGGAGGTGTCATAGACAAATGAATGCTGGAATAGATATACTAAAACTTTCAATTGTTTGCAAATCAACTGTCACAATGATACCTAAATCACGAAACTAATTTCTTTTCAGTTTTTATGCTACTAATTTTGATGTTTTAGTTTACATTTCTTTCTTTTGTCTATCCCCTCTTTGTGGATGTGAAACAAAAGTGTTAAACGAAAAATATTGGGATAAACGAGAACAAGATGAAGAAATTCACGAGTTATCTGTTCAAGAAGCTTTAGCGGAGGCTATCGAGAATGATCTTCTAGTTGAAGCTCGTCAAATTATAGGACAAGGAAAAGAAGCTTTTGTCTGTTGGGGTATAGATTATTTAGATAGGTTAGTTGCTATTAAAAGCTACAAACTCTACAGAACTACACATAGAGGGCTCATACATGGATCTCATCGTACTTCCCCCTATGAAGTTATAAAGCAATTCGCAAAGCTTGAATATTACAAAAATCTCTATGCATACGAAGCTAAACTTCCTGTACCTCAGCCATACAAATGGGCAGGATATAGTTATTCTATGGAACTAATTGGTAGCGAAGAAGGTCCAGCTCCTTTACTTGCGGACTTGCATAAAAATTTCTTTGATGATCCTACTGAAATTCTAGAGAAATGTATAGATGTTCTACATGACATGTTTCAAGCACAATTTGTGCATGGTGATTTCAGCGAACATAATATTCTATGGCATGAAGGAGAAATTTATGTGATTGATTTTCTTCAATCAAAGAGATTTGCTCTAAAAGATGCCGTTCATAGAAATTCCCCAATTATACCCTTGACAAGAGCATATAGGATTCTTAGAAAAGATCTGAATGCTTTTCTCCCTTTCTTCTCAAGATTGTTTAGAGTCAGAGTAAATTCTGAGGAAGTTCTTGAATATATATTGGGAGATATCAAGGATAAAGTGGACAGAGAACTTGAATTAGTCAACGAAGTTACATAAAAATAAGTTATTGGGAAGTTTTTTCCCACTTTTTTTAAAAATATGTTTTAATTATATTTCCAACAGTCTCTAATCCATAATTGTCCATGAGAGTGTTAAATTCTTCTTTTACTTCTTGTAGCATCTCAATAGCTAAATCACGCTTTTCAGGAAAAGATCGAAGATAAAACTTTGCTATCATCATTCTTGTCCAAGTATCAATGTCTTTCTCAATGGGTTCTTCTATTGCTTGTTTAGCAGTGTCTTCTAGAGTCTCTAGAGCTTTGTCAACATCCCCCTTAATGAATTCACTAATACCTACTAGCCACTTTGCCCACAACATTGGACCCTTTTTACCAATTTCCTTGCGGATTTCATAATCTTTAACTGCAGCAAAGTAGCCTGGTTCAACAAGTCTCTCATCTACACCATCATCCATATTGGGGAAACAGAATGAAGCTTGGTTATGATATAAAATCCCTGCTGTGAGTTTGTCTTCCATTTCTAGGGCTCTGTTAACCGCGATTTCTGTATATTCAATTATTTCATCTATAATTTCTATTTGCTTTCCAACAGGGGGATAACCACCACCCATTTCCTTTAGTTGAATTTGTATACTTACCAGAGCTTTTGTGAGTTGAACATCTTCCCCTAAGTTATCTGAAATGAAGTTTATGATATTCTCCTTCTCATTGCTATGAATCTTTTCTAGAACCATTTTTGCTACTTCTTTCATTTCCATTTTACTCTGATAAAATCAGCTGCAATCGAATATATAAGTTCTGTTTTCACAACGATGAACTCACAGGAACCAGTGGTATAAAGCAAATAGGATATTTCCAAGAAAGATGTTCAGTATATATCCAATTAAGAGGAAAACTATACCTGGAGGAAGTACTTTAACCCAGATTTTCTCTCTGTTTGTTTTTTGTATGAAGGTTTCGACTTGTGCCTTATATTCTTCTTCTTCTTCAATCTCTGGAACTTGCATGAAGTGTTTAATTTCCCACTCCTCCTCCTCAGCATTATAAACTTCTGAATATACAATGTCTGCTCTATTCTTAGCTTTTTCTACTGATATAAGATAACCAGAGATCATCATCAGAAATTTACTAGCAAAGTTTGCATTAGTATTCTCAAATAATTTTTGTTTCTTAAATTTCAGATAGATGTTGTAGAAGAGTAATGGTAGTGGATAAATTAGAACAAGTGCTAGAAGCCAGTTGAAGAACGTACTAAAGATTAGAGGTGCAAAAAAAGTATCATAAATTGGCAAAGAAGTTAATACAAATGTGAAAGGGTAAATTGCTGTATTAAGTGATAGAGCCATAATAGCTTTTGCATCCGCGCCACCCATCATGCCAGTATAATAGAGAACAAGTCCAATTGCAATGCCTAAAGCAAAATTGATACCTATGAAGGTTCCATCTCTTCCCTTATCTGTGCTGAAAATAATATACACTATAGTTGTGATCAAACCTACTACAGCCATAATAATCCAAGGTATATCTGATACTTCTCTTTTCCTCAAATCCATATATGAACCAAACAATAGACAAAGAATCACGGTTCCCATTTGTATAAGGAGCATAATGAATGTAATTTCAGCCATAAGTATCACTTGTTCTTTACTGTGGTATTATATCTATCACTTTCTCTCTCTTTTATAGATTTTGTGTATGGGTAAGGTTGAAATGTAATGTAGTAAGCTTAATATTATCTCTTTAAGAATCTACAATGAAAATATCTCCTTGAGGGTTACAATTTGAACAACAATAATTATGAACAACTACCTTTAGTTCCAAGATCGGAAGAGCGTCGTGTAGGGAAAGAGTGTAGATCTCGGTGG
>BPTM01000150.1 GCA_023705945.1 Candidatus Heimdallarchaeota archaeon | reverse complement strand
TGGACAGTAAACAATAAAGAAGTTATGCTTTCTTTATTATCATGGAAGATTGATGGGCTCTTTACTGATGATCCTGAACTACTGATTAAAGTTCTCAATGCTACAAATTGAAAAATGATTGTATCTGTAAAATATATTCTTTTGGCATAAACACTTCACCCAGAGTTCCCTTATCACCATGGAAATCACTTCCACCTGTTATCAATAAATCATTTTGCTTACAATAATCCAAAAGAAACTTTGTAACTTCTTGGATCTTTTTTGCAGGAAAATCTGAGAAGGTGTTTTCATAATTATAAAACACTTCAATCCCTTTCATACCCCATGAAATAAGTAGATCTAACAATTCTTCCATTCTCCTCAAATCATGTTTCTCAACGAATAATGGATGGGGAAGAACAGCTATTCCATTTGCTTTATTAATTCGTTTAATGGCTTCTTTTGGCTCTATGGTTAGTCTAGGTACGTAAGCAGGTCGTCCCTCTGCTAGATATTCATTAAAAGCTTCTTTAACAGAACTCACATACCCTTTTGTTTTCAGTACTCGCGCAAAGTGTGGTCTTCCAGGACTAGAAGCATCACCTACTTCTTTGATGACATCATCAAAAATTATATCTATCCCTATTTCTTGAAGTTTTACTAGTATTTTGTGTATCCTGTCCCTTCTAGCGTTTTGTAAATTCACTAAACCTTGTTTAAAAGCAGAATTATCTGCGTTGAAATTATAACCAAGTATCTCAATTTTTTCCTGTTTATATCTAGCGGAAATTTCAATTCCTGTAATGTATGAAAAGGAATAGTTTACTGATTCACTATTTGCAATTGCAGTTCCTTTGACAGAATCGTGATCTGTTATAGAAAAAATGGTGAGTCTCTCCCTTTCTGCCATTTTTAGTAATTGTTGAGGAGTAAATATTCCATCTGAAAAACTAGAATGACAATGTAGATCAATTTTCATGGTTCTATACCTCTACTCTATACAATTTCTTGTTTATTTCGTCTACTTCAACAAATGTCTGGTAGACGAGAAATATAATTGCCATAATCCAAGCACTACCTACAAGAATGAAAGTAAGGTTACTAAAATTGTTAACAAGGATTGAAATACCATAAACTATCGCTTCAAGTGCTGCTAGAATAGGTATGGATACGAGCAGTATGGGCAAAAAATTGATTTTTCTAGTAACATTTAGGTGATCATTTTCTTCTTTCACTTTGAATGTGATAATTGATGCTGGAACAACTATGAAACAGACTATCTTAATTACATTATCAGTTCTTTTTCTTCGCTTCAATGCGTTTCTTTCTCTGGATATCTTATCTATCATATCAAAAAATTCTTCTGATTTCAAGGCTAAGAACTGAAACTTCTTCATTTTATATTCTCCTAAAGTAAATGTTTTATCGTAGTTATTATTGCAATTTCTAAAGATTGGATTATCAATTCTAATGTCATTGATGGGAAATTTTTACCAATAACTTGCTCAGGGAGTGAAGGAACATGAATAAATCCAGCGGGAATATTTATCTTATTGTTATTTATAAAGTGCATTAAATGGTAGAAAATCTGATTGCACCCGAAAGTACCTGCAGAATTCGATATTTCACATGGTATCTTGTTTTCTTCTAGACAATCTTTAATTTTCCTGATGGGTAATGTGGAGAAATACCCTTCTCTTCCATTAATTTCTAAGATCTCATCCAATGGTTTTGCACTACAGCTATATGCAACTTTTTCTAAACTAGCAATATTTATTGCTATCCTTTCTAAAGAAATAACTGGTCTAGGTGATTGACCAGTACATATTACTATTTCCGGCTTCTCTTTAATCAAAATACTCTCAATAATCTGCTTAATTTCACTGAAACGTAGTGGAATCTCAATAGCTTCTATTTCATACCCCTCAATTGTCTTCTTAACTAGAGATTGACAAGCTAAAATTGAGGGATTGGCATTTGATCCTCCGAAAGGTTCGAAACCGGTTAATATTATTTTTTTTAACATGTATTACCACTTCTTTAAATTGGGTTGCCTTTAGACCTATTTTAATCAGCAAGATAAAAGTTTTCACATTTTTCTACGGTACATTCAAAAGACAAAAACATTGCAATCTAAAGATTTTTAAAAAGATTCTTCCCAATTTTGACATTCAGAAGGGTTACAAAATGGCAACTAATGAAATAGAGAATATTAATGGAATTGGACCCAAAGCAGCTAAAACTCTCGTTGATTGTGGTTTCAACACTTTAGAAAAACTAGCAAAAGCTACAGCAGATGAGTTATCACAATTACCTGGTATAGGAAAATCAACTGCTGAAAAAATGATTCTAAATGCAAATGACGCATTGGCTTCTGCTAAGAAACCTGCTCCTAAAGCAACCGCAAAGAAAGCTGAAGTTAAACCAAAAGCAAAAAAAATAGCTAAAGAGACAATACCTAAACCTCCCTCTTTGAAGAAAAAAGTAGAGGAAACATCCGTACATCCTTCAGTCAAAACACCTAAGCCTGTTGCTAAACCTCCAACTAAGAAACCTGTTGCTAAACCTCCAACTAAGAAACCTGTTGCTAAAAAACCCGAAGCTAGACCTAAAAAAACTGTTGATGTTAAGAAAGGTATATCGGTAGCTGCTATGGAAGCTATTAAAAAAGCACCAGCTATGCCAAGGATAAAACCCAAAACTTCTAAAAAGAAATTAAAGGCCAAGAAAAAAGTTACTTTGTCTAAAACATATGGAATTGTCCATTCTGTACTTCATGATGCTTCAGGCAGATCTACTAATAGATCAGTGATATTGCATCTTTACGACATGGAAATGCCAATTAACAGCTATTTGGGAAGAAAAGTAAGAATAAAATATTCTAAATCAGATAGACAATTAACAGGTACAATATCACGCATCCATGGTAAAAAATCTTCCAGAAATAGTGCTGTTATAGTACGTTTCCAAAAAGGTGTAAGCCCACATATTATATCTTCAAGAGCTAGCTTAAAATAAATTTTCCCATAATTTTAAAAGGGATTATCAATAATGAAATATAATGGTGACTAAACAGGGGTATATTAGAATTAGTCAAGGAATTTCAATTGGTGGTGGTATACTATTTATCATAGGTGGTATCATTCTAATTGTAGACTTCTTTATACCTAGTTTTAATCTCCCTAACGTTGCAATTGGGCTAATAATTGGAACACCCTTCTATATTATGCAATTGGACATTTTAATTTTGACAGTTATTTGCATAGTTTTTGGAGCATTAGCGATAATTTTAGTAAGTAGGGAAAAACGTATAATGCTAGGAGGTATATTGGTTATTCTAGTTGGAATTATAGGATTAGGTATTCCAGGTGGGGTAATCATTATAGGCGGAAGTATCTATATTGTTGCTTCAACAAGAAATCGTTAATATGTTTTCTCTAAAACAAAAATCATTTTTTCCTATAAATTTAAATATAAATGCTATTTTCCACTAACATGGCAAAACGAAATAAATCACTTTCAAATGTAGGTTCCATTCTAGCAGTTTTAGGTGGAGCAATTGAAGTCGCAGTAGGAGTTCTAATGCTAATAGGCGGGACTTTAGAGAGTATTGTTGACATTTTCAATACTGCTAACTGGGTAAGCTCAATAGGCGGAGGATTAGAATCTCTAATTGTCGCTATAATATTAATAGTCATTGGTGTTCTTTCCATTCTCTTAGCACTTGGAAGATTTGGATTAGATTGGATAGTTTTAGGTATCCTACTAATTGTGCTTGGTGTTGTAGGAAGCGGAATCGGTGGACTTTTAGTTATAATTGGTGGAATACTGTTCCTAATTGCTGGTCTATAAAGAGAGTTTACAACTCTTCTTTTTTTCTATTTCATTTCATTTTACAATAGTTTTTATATATTGATTCTTCTTTTTAACTGAAGAAGATGCTAGAGAAAAACGCACAGAATCCATCAATGCATATTGGAAAAGAACATTCAACACAAGAAGATATCTATTTGCCTGTTAAAGCTTTGAGCAAACATATCAGTGTTTTTGGCCAGAGTGGTTCAGGAAAAACTGTCGTTTGTAAGATACTTATCGAAGAAGCTGTAAGGAACAATATCCCAGCAATTATCATTGATCCTCAAGGGGATATTAGTAGTCTTGTTATTGTAGAAGATTATGATAAATTGAAACCTTATGGCATCTCAAAAGAGTTTTATGAACAATACAAAGATAAGGTTGAAGTTGTTGTTTTCACTCCAGCATCAGAGAAAGGAATACCTCTTTCTATAAATCCACTAATCATGCCTCCTCAAGAGCTGGACAGAGAAGAAAAAATTCTTGCTATCGATGGGATTGCAACTACAATCGCTAATGTTTTGGGCTATAAACTAAATTCTGAAAAAGGAGGAGCAGTTAAAGCTTATTTAGTGTCACTTTTTGAACAATGTCTGATCAAAGATATTCTAATTGCAGATTTTGAGATGTTGATTGATTTAATAAAAACAGAAGTTGCTTACTTACCAGAAAATATTCGAACACTACTTTCACAAAGGGAAAAAGCTTCATTGATTAAGAGAATAAAATCTATAAATGTTGGAGCGCCTTCCTTAGTATTCAATTTAGGACCAAAGCTCTCTATTCAAACTCTAATAAAACCAACCAACCCTAACAAAGTCAGAATTTCTATAATTTATTTAAATACTTTAACGAATTTAAGGCTGAGAGAAATTTATATTACAACATTAGCTCAAAGCCTCTATACATATATCAGATCTAATCCTTCACCAGATCCTCAACTAATCTTTTATATTGATGAATTAGCTGGACCACCACAACTTATACCTCCTCATCCAAAAAACCCTGTAACAAAACAATGGTTGCAACTTCTATTTAAACAGGGACGTAAATTTGGTTTGTCAATGCTTGTTGCAACGCAAAATATCAGTGATGTAGATTACAAAGCATTTGGACAAGTGAGTACTTTCTTCTTCGGTCGTTTTGTTACTCCTCAAGATCTCAGAATTGTTGACAATATGCTACAATCTCAACCAGACGCACGGTTCATCGTTGACCAGCTACAACAATTCAAAAGCGGTGAATTTTATATTCTTTCGCCTGATGTCTTCTCAGAGCCAGTTCACATAAACACTCGCAGACTCTATTCAGTTCATAAAACTCTTTCAGATGAAGATGTCGCTAAGATGTATGATTTTCCACCATCAACATTATGTAAGCAAATTGGAAGTTATGATCACGATATCGACTCTATGGATTTAGAGGATATCTCAAAGGAACTTAGTTTGGATGATTTAGAGAAAGAACTATCTTCAATAAGAAAATTTTCTATCAAAACAAGTCTCTTGGATAAACAAGCAGGAATCGATAAGACTGAAATTTCTGATTTTGAATCAGGAACTCAACCAGAGGGGCTTGAAACATTGCCCATAGAAACAAAGGATGATTTTCATGAAATCATTGAGAAAGAACCAGATGTGGAACTAATTGATCTTTCTACCATAATAAAAACAATGAAAGATCAGTATCTGAAGTATGAACCTGTAGAATTTAAGGAACTGCTAGAAAAATTCTTTGGAAAGAAGAAATTAAGTTATCTGGGGACTCAAAATCTTGAATTAGCTTACATACCATTCTTGTATTTGGATTTCAGAATTAAAGCTCAACGAAGAATTCAAGTTAATTATGCAAATGCTGACCGTTGGGGAGAAGTAACTCTTGATCTACCCATTAAACGAATATTCCCTTTACTAGATAAAATACAGTTAGGGGGGGACGAAGAAATCTGGGGGCAGAAATCAATACCTATTCAAGCTGAGGAGGTCTTTGAAGAACTCATTTCAGTTCTTCCCATGAAAAACCTTGGCGGTTTATATGGTGCTAAATCTTCAAATATCAGAAAGTTAGGAATTCAAAGAACTCCTGAAAAAATATTGGAATCCTTCCATGATGTGTTGCTTGTTGATGAAACCTTCTATGGTCAAGCATGGAAAAAAGCTATTGAGGAAGGATTATTGAATATCGAAAAGGAGCATAAAGCTGAAATTGATCACTGGGCAGAAGAACTACAAAATGAAAGAAAAGAGATTTTCAAAGTAATTGATAGTAAGCGAGTAAGAGTGAAGAAATTTCAAGCTCAAATTGAAGAAACTAAGGGAATTTATGTTGCACTGAAACCTTTGATGACAGATAAATACAAATTTAAGAGCAACAGAGATGTTGGAGATTACAACAAAGCTCTAGAAACAATAAAGTTTGGCCCTGAAGTAATTAAGAACCATATAAAAGAAATTGAAGGAGGAGTTGAAAAGATTAAATCAATAGATACTCAGCTTAAATCATTTCCAAGAGTTAAGCTTCTTCAAGACAGCAATTTTACTTTAAGTAAGAAAGATTTTAGCATTCCAAAAGCAAGTGAAATTAAAGATATTTATGCTGCAATCATCTATATTCCTGTATCTCTAGCAGAAATATCTGTAGTAGATGAGAAAGGCACTAAACTACTGCTAAGAGGGATTGCTGAATCAGCTTTAGGCACTGAAATTCATCTATTATGTGAAATATGTCTAGAACAGAAATCTTCCAAAATGCTATTTGTTTCTACTCCTGATGTTTGCAGTGTTTGTGGAAAGGTTTTGTGTCAAGATCATACTATAGAGGGTTCGTTGTCAAAAAACATTCTTTGTGCAAATCATGCTGTTGTGTGTTCGTCCTGTAAAAGTGTTGTTTCTACAAACTATGCGGAGAAATGCGAATTTTGTGATAATTTTACTTGTAATGATCATATTCAGAAATGCTCTCAATGCGAAAAAATAGTTTGCAATAAGCATGGAAAGGAAGTAGTTAAAAAGAGTCTATTCAAAGAAGAAACAGTGATACTCTGTCCTGACCATCAGAAAAGGAAGTGACATAAATAGGTACTCGAATGGGTAGAAGAGCTCCTTTAGTAATTTTGTTAGCTGGTTTACCTGGAACTGGAAAATCGACGTTAGCTAGAAAACTTGCTAGACGATATAGATTGGAGCATATAAGTACAGATTCTGTCAGAAAAAGAATTTTTCGTGATGTCAGACAAAATTCTTTTGGTAGAGGATCTTATTCTCAAAGATATAGGAATGTTGTATATGATACAATCTACTATGTTCTCTATACTCTTCTTAAGCATGGAGTCGGCTGCGTATTAGACGGAACATTTTATCAAGATAAACTTAGAAGTAAGGTCAGTAGAATCTGCGCACGCTTTGATGCAACATTTTTATTAGTAATAGTTGAAGCCCCAGAAGAATTAATTCATAAAAGATTTGAAGAGAGAGCAAAGAGAAACAGAAGAACTTTAAGCGATGCTGATATAAAAGTTTTAGAAAAATATAGGGAGCTCTTTGAATCAACAAATCTTCCATATATTGAAGTTAATATGGCAGATGATCACTACAAAATGCTTGAAATGATTGGCAATGCTATCTCAGAAAGACGTAGTAGAAAAACTTAGAAACCCGTCAGTTTATCCACACGAGGTTCTAGAACGTATCAATGTAATTGAAACAAACATAAGTTGGATCTTTCTTACTGGTAAATACGCCTATA
>BPTM01000149.1 GCA_023705945.1 Candidatus Heimdallarchaeota archaeon | reverse complement strand
TACCTACCACATGCGGGCCTGCAAAGTAAAAGCCGGAGATGTTTCGGGGCAGGGCTGGAAGTTGAGTCCCTTAGTGGAGGATCCCAGCAAGGAACAGAAGGCGAAGATAGAAGAATTCTTTAAGAAACTACCTGAGCCGATAGAGGAGACTATTGAAAAGGCACAACTGGATAAGGAATTAATCGGCTATCTGTCGATTGAAGGAGTCAGAGAATATAATAAATTTGATGGACCAATCAGCATGTTAAAGCATATCCCCGCACATACCGTAAGGATACACAAGAGCGGGAATAAATTCTGTCAGGTATGGCAAGGTGGAATGGGGACTGAGAAGAAAGTCTGGTTCAGGAAATTGAATTATAAAAATGATATCAAGAAAAAAGATGGAGAAGAAAAGAAAGCAGGACAGTATAGTAAAGACGAAAGAGCCAATGAGTTATTCTGGAATGTGAATTATACTCCGCGGAGTTGTTTTTATGGAATACCGGATATTACTCCTGCTATCGGGGCTATCACCGGGGATATTTCAAGGCGGGATTATAATATAGCCTTCTTTAGTAATTTCGGAGTCCCTGCCTATATGGTTTATATTACCGGGGATTTTGACCCAGGGGAAGAAGATCCCGAAACCAAAAAGACTCCATTAGAAACAGCGATTGCAGAAAAATTTCAAGAAATAGCAAAAAACCCTCATTCGGTTTTGATATTGAGCGTTCCCAAGAGAGAAGGTGGAATGGGCGAAGTAACTATTAAAGTACAGCCCCTATCAGTAGAGGTCAAAGAGGCAAGTTTCCGAATGTATCGTATGGACAACCGGAATGAGATTATCTCCGCACATGGGATCCCACCATACCGTATAGGAGTATATGAGACTGGGCAACTGGCAGGCAATTTGGGGCAGGAATCAACCATTATCTACAATGAATCCATTATCAAACCGAGACAAAGAGTTTATAAAAATCTAATTAACTTCTATGTCTTGCCTTCACTTGATATTACTGACTGGGAATGGGAACTAAATAGTATAGATGTAACTGATATAGACAAGGAGCTGGAGAGGATAGTGAAGATGGTAGATAAAGCCATGGCGACCCCGAATGAAGGGCTTGCCTTTATTGGGGACTATTTTGGGATTAAAGTTTGTGATGATAATCCGGCTATGGATTTGCATTATTACAACGGGCAGCCCATTGATATGGGTGGATTTATCCCTGAAACTGAAATTACCAGTATTCTACAAGGAATGAAAGATAAGTTAATCGAGGTGTTTTTAGATTATGTCTCTAAAACAAGTGGGAATGATGTTGTTCGAGATAGAAGGATTACTAAGGCGATTGCAGGCCTTCAAAAAGATGCCAGTAAAAGTGATCAGGGAAGAAAATAAACTATATGAGAAACTGAAAAAGTTATTCCATAAGCAATTTACAAAGATAATGAGCCAGCTTAAAAAAGAGGGCTTGCCTTCTTCTGATTTACAAAGGAAGGGATTATTGTATCCTTTAATTAAATTGGGAGAAGAATATGTTGATACTATCATTGAGGGGACACAGGAAGCCTTACAATATGGAAGGCAAGACATGTTTAATAAACTAAAGCGGGCAGGATACCTGAAGGTAAAGAAGGCGAAAGTATTGAAACCTCCTAAAATAATTCCGCTGGAAATTGAATTTTCTGAATTCTCTCCAGAGATATTAAGGATGATAAGGGATAAAACCTTTATAGCCTCCCAGGCGACTATGGATAGGATGATCGGGGATATTATGGAAAACTTGTCGGAGAGTTATGTGCAGGGTTTGGGTATTGATGATGCCGCAGATGAATTGAGCAAGGTTTTCACGAGCATGGAAGATTTTGAGTTGAGAAGAGTGGCCAGAACGGAGATCAATCAAGCACAGAATAAAGGGGCATTCTATACTGAACAAGAATTGGGGGTTGATTATCATAAATGGTGGACTGCGCAGGATAGCAGAGTCAGAGGAAATGATCCCGCGGATACCGCTGACCATGTTTCTTTACATGGGCAGATAGTCAAAGTGGGAGAATTTTTTAGTAATGGTTTATTATATCCGGGGGATACTTCAGGGGATATAGCTGAGTGGATTCAATGTAGATGTAGAGAAGTGCCTTTCCTTATGCCAGAGGGGTATACTGCTCCTCCAGGAATGCCATATTTCTATGAAGAAGATTTGATACCGATAAAATGAAAGGAGGGATAAAATACAGAAAGAGAAAGAAGTTCGGGCTTGATTATAGGGATGAGTATCTCCTTGACAAATAAAAAAGAGACTGATAGACTTTACATAGAAGATATTGAAAATTA
>BPTM01000148.1 GCA_023705945.1 Candidatus Heimdallarchaeota archaeon | reverse complement strand
ATACGGCGACCACCTAGATCTACACTCTTTCCCTACACGACGCTCTTCCGATCTGCATTGTTATTGAAATATGAATTAATTCTATATTTAGCATAAGTCTTATATTTTTTTCGTCAATCTTTCCATATTTCTAAGTTAAATAATGAAAGAGAGTTCTTATCTTATCTGACTGTAATTCCTGGGAAATATTGTGTAATTAAATACATAGCAACTACAGTTATAGAATAAATACAAATGAAGATAAGATATCTAAAAAGATAATATTTCCAATCAGTACTTCGATGTTTTCTTTTTTCAATTATTCTTGGAAAGAAAAATCCAGTAGTCTTCCGGTATTCAGTGTATTCTTCTGGGTATGTTTTCACTAATTTCATTTCTTCAAAATCAGACCATATGATTATAATTAATGTGAATAATAACCAGGAAAGAAAATCACCCACACGAAATTGGGTCCATAAAACAAAAAAAAGGGATATTAGTATTATTCCCAAATTCTGTGGATGACGAATATATTTATAGAGGCCATTTTTTGAGATGTTAATATCATTTTTTCGATCAATAACTAGTTCTATCAACCCCCGAATTAAAAGATAAATACCTGTGATAATGATCAATATACAAAAAATAATTTTAAAAACATTAAATTTTAGTGGAAGGCCATATATCATTTCTGCCCACATATTTGTAGGAGTAGAAAGAAAGATGTACCATGAAATGTAAGCTGTTGGAATTAAATACCACATTATAGTGATGATACCTGCTACTATAGGAATATATACCCAAATTGAACTCAAAATTAACAATACTTTCGTTGATAGTTCTTTCCAGTTCATTTATTGTCACTTTTTATTTTTGTTTACTTTGGTTATTATAAGATTATATATATTTTCTCCAAAAACATAGCAAAAAGTAAAATAGACTGATACAATAGGATTTTAGAATACTTCAACTATCAGTATTGAATTTTTTTTACCTCTTTTAACAACAGAAACAAAAAACTAAGTACGAATCTTATTCCTGAAACAAATGCAAGAGCTTTTGTTAAGGATACTTCAAGAGAAAAATGAACACTAATTCTCTTCATCATCTTTTTCATAATCTAGTGAAAATGATTTTGTTATCCAAGAGTTTACGTCAACCGAATCCTTGGGATTAATCGGAGCTGAATCTTTGGATGAATCAATGTTTCTCAATTCTTCCATTTTCTTAGAAAGATTCTTTTCTTTGATAAATTTCCCTTTTTCAAAGTACAACTCTATTACAATTTCATAACTCATTGGTCTTTGAAATCCCATGTGAATATACATCTCTTCAATAAAATCACGTGCAATCAATAATGTACCAGTAAATTTTATTTTTAGATTTAAATCAGGAAAATGATGCTTGAAGTAACGTTCACCTTTCGATGGTTTTTTTCCGTTGATTTCTTTACTTTCTTTCATACTAATGTAAAGATCTTGTAACACTAAATATTCTCCATCAATTCTGTAAAAAGCTTGAAAACCTCTCCAACAAGCTGTTGAAGCTGGAATCGTTTCTATATCAAATGATAAAGGTTCAAAAAGTTCATCTCCATCAATTCCAACAAGATAATATTCTTCACCATCATAAAGAAAAGAATCTGAAATCTGACCAGTCATTGCAATCAAAAAAGTATAACTGTATCTGGTTTAAAAATATGTAGCCAAACAACAAAAGAAATACACATTAATTAATTTGTTATTAATGATACAGACTAAAAGATATGTTTTTATATTTACAACTGAATCAGTAGATAATGAACAATCAAGTTGTTGTAATCAGAGGGGATGTGATTGGTTCTAGAAAAATCAAAAATAAAGAATCTTTCTGGGAGCAAATTGATGAGGTTATTTCGAGAGTTAATGAAGAATTTAGAGAGGAATTCTTGTTTCAATTTGAAATCTTCAATGGAGATGAGTTAATGGGAGTATGTAGAAATTCTAAAAAAGCGTACGAAGTTTCTGCAAAAATTATAGAGTATCTACATCCTCATAAGATTCGAATTGTCATTTCTGAAGGCAACTTAGATAAAAAGAGAAAAACAAAAAAATTAAGTGAGTTAGATGGAGAAGTTTTCTGGAATGCTTCAAGGGAAATAAATGCGCTTAAAAAAACCAAGGGTCAGTTTTCATTTGTTTCAGGAGATAAGAAAAAAGATTCAATCATCACAAGTCTAGGAGATTTACTTGCACTATTAAAGTATGAATGGACGCATAGAGAGACAGAAATCATACAACTTTATGACAAAATCAAAAACCAGCAAGAAGTAGCTAAGAGACTTAAAATTTCTCAACAATCTGTGTCAGATGGGTTGATAAGATCGAAGCACAAAAGAATAAGAGAATCGGAAAAAGTGCTCATAGAGTTTCTATAATGCTTGTGGTTATTTTAGACATGGCACTATTAGATTATTGGGATGATGCTTTAATCGTTATCATATGATACTTCCTAACAATGATACTAACAAATTATTTAGTTAAAGCGACAATCTGGTACGTTAGTAGAACAAATCCAGAAGAGAATAAAGACAAAGAAATAGAAGAAGAAACACCAACTAAGAAGAAACAAAGAAGCAAAATTGGGTTCATTGTAGGAAGATGTGGGAATATCCTAATTCTAACATTCATGTTACTGAATCAAGTAACTGCTTTAGTTGTGATTATCGGTATTAAAGGGCTTGCCAGAAGAGATGATGTAAAGAAGAAACCTGGGTATTATCTTGTAGGAACAATTGTAAATCTTACCTTATCTATACTACTAGGTTTGCTTATCAAAGCATTCTTATTAAGATACGGAATGATTTTGAGCTGAAAGTTTCCTTTTTTTTATATATTATATTATATTATAAGAAAAGCAAGAAAACGATAA
>BPTM01000147.1 GCA_023705945.1 Candidatus Heimdallarchaeota archaeon | reverse complement strand
GTGACAAACCTTTCTTTCCACACATGTTATTTTGGAAAAGAATCAGAAACATCTATTGGTGGCTGTTTGATGGCTTGTATCCTACAGAAGATTATTCTGAACTTATTCAACCTCCATTAATTGGTTTTTCAGTGAAAAAACTGTTAGATAATGGCATCAATGTTGAGCAAATTGCAGAAGTATCCGAAGAAATTTTGAACTATTACAAATACATTTTGAAGGTCAGAGCTCCAGATAATAGTAATTTGATAACTATTATACATCCCTGGGAGAGTGGATTAGATTCCACTCCAAAATTTGATCTAAATCTCACAAATAGTAGGTTTATGAGAACCAGACAATGGTTACGAATGAGAAATTTACTAAAAGAATTCCAAAAATTTGATTGGAATCAAGAAGTGATGGTAAGAAATTCCTCATTTAAAGTAAAATGCGTTTTAACAAACACATTATGCGCATGGGGATTGGAATCCTTTTCTTCCGTTCTAGATGCACTTAGAATGAATGAAGAAGCAGTGGTAATGAGAGAAGAAGCAGATAAAATTTTACAAAATTTAATTACCCATTGTTGGAATGAAGAAAATGGACTGTTTTTTGATTTAAATGTGAAAAAACAAGGTTATGAGCAGATTCAATTAAAAACCATCACATCACTTATGCCTTTGATGTTAAATATACCTAAGGACATCGAACAAAATCTCATATCGCATCTAATAGATCCAAAAGAGTTCTGGCCAAGATATCCTGTTCCAACTGTATCAATGGATGAAAAAACATTCAATCCAACGGATATTCCATTACTATGGAGAGGTCCTACTTTGATAAATACAAATTTCTTTTTATGGAATGGATTGAAGAGACACAACGAGACCAAAATTGCTGAAGAACTTACAGAAAAGACTCTCAATCTCATCAAAAAGTCAGGATTTAGAGAATTTTATAATCCAATCATAGGGGAGGGTGGTGGAGCAGAGAATTTTGGTTGGTCCACTCTAATCCTTTTAATGCAGAAGTAACAAGCAATTACCACTTTTTTTATGCAATCTTCTTTTTCTTGATTACAGATACAATCCAAATCAAACCTATTACAATCATTGCTATTAATTGATAGGATAATACCATAATCAAAAATTTCTCATTTAGATCAACACATGCAGCTCCTACAAGTAATCCAATATTAATAACAAATAATAAAAGCATCCATAAACATACTTTGATATTTTCTTCTTTTAATCCTAAAGCAACCCAAACTAATAGCAAACTTAACAGCATTGTAAAATAAAACGAATGTAATGGAGAAAACATTAGTGCAGGTACAACTAAAGCAACACTCAGGAAAATTAGTGATATACCAGTTATGCAAATAGATAGTACGATTCTTGCCCATTTTCTTATTGTGGATAATGTTTCGATCCATTCTATTTTTTCAGCAGTTTTTACAAATATATTTCTAGTTCTTATCTTCTCCCTGAACTCACTATTTTTTTTCTTTTTAATAACAAGATAAATGGAAGTTAGAATGAAGATTATAGAAAAACCGTAGCTGATATAAACCATATATGGAAATAACCATATAGCAGGCAATTCTATATCTTGTGGATCCTCAAACATTTTAGAAAAATTTTCTAGTAACCAATCAGGATTAGTCAATATAATGGTAGAAATTGTTACAGTAGCTATTATAATGAATGCAATAGCTACTATTTGCACAATAATTCCTATTTGAATTATCGTAGTTTTTTTATCAACTTCCTGTGGAGAGTTCATAATTTTTAGTGCTCATAAAACCTATATTAAAGTTCTCCATCAAAATCACGAGTAACTATTTGAGAGGAAGAATAAGAAAGGAAGAAGCTAATAAGGATTCAGAATCATTTGAAAAATAACAAGCGATTACCATTTTTCTTTAGGCTTTGGTTTCCTAAGATTATTTTCTAGGAATTTGTTGTATCTCCTCACTAACAAAATTACGTATATCTGACCCACTATGAGATAAATACCTAGTATTGCAAACACTGCATATGATGCGTAAGTCCACCCCCAATCAAGTAATGCTCCTCCAAGAGTACCAATTCCAATTGCGCCAAAAAAGAAACCTAGGCCGCCATATAATTTGTCTACATAAAGATGCCCAATCCCTGGAAAAAATGTGGTTATCAGAATAAGGAATATACTTTTTCGTTGTAAAGCAGGAGGAGTTGGTTGATAAGGAAGATGTTTGTCTTTAGAACCAGCATCCTTCTCAGCGTCCAAGTAATCGGATGGCTTTACCTTTCCTACTTGCGCTCCACAGTTATCATAAAATTTTCTTCCATCTTCTTTTTTTGCGCTGCAATTATCACAATACATCATTTCACTTTAAATTTCTCTTCTCTAGACTTATCACTTGAGTCAATATTTTTTACTTGTTCCTCTATATTAATATAATTATTTTTTGTGAAGAATTCCCAGTCAACTTAGAATTAATTAATTCTCTAACTAATACAATTAGACAATTAATTTATATATAAGGGATTTAACAAATTATGATGGTATCAAGCAAATTATCAGACTATACAAGACGTTTTCTAAACTGTTTATTTGAGAAAAAGGATGACATTTTTATTGATATTAGAAAAATCTGGTTTATTGTTGGTTTATTCTTAAGTGCTTGTTCTAGAATTCCATTTATTTTCATAGGGTTTGGGGAAGCTGATGCTTGGAGAGTTGCAAACGCTGTTATAAATATCCTTACTTCTGGAAAATATGAAGTATCAAGATTCCCTGGTTTTCCCATTTATGAATGGTTGTCTGTTTTAACAATAAGAGGACATTGGTATGCTTGTAACTCCCTAATGATCGTAATATTCTTCATTTCAGTTTTAGTTTTTTACAAAATTGTAAAAGTATATTCTTGTAATTACCCAAGATCTTTAGCTCTAGTTTATAGTCTTTTACCCTCTTCTATTGTTTTTTCAGCTGAAACAATGGACTATTTTCTCGCTATACTGTTTATTTTATTGTGCTGGTTGTTCTTAAAAAAGAATAGAACAATCATCTCTGCAATTTTCATGGGTCTTGCAATAGGTACAAGACTCACTTCTCTTATATTCCTACTTTTTCCATTAATTCTCTTGTTTAAGATGTACTATAATAGGCAAGAAGTTAAACATTCGATTATTAAAATTGGATTAAAAATTTTAGGATATGTTGTCTTGGTGTTGGCTATTTCATGCATTTGTTTTATTGCTAATTTTCTTACCTATGGTTTATCTTTCCTTTCAAGTTCTGGAGCAAAATTTGAATATACAAATCTTACATTATATAGTTATTTTATTAACATCTTTACCAATAGCTATAGACTCTTTGGATTGATGGGCGGTATAGGTCTCATTATTATTTTCATCATTTTCTTGAAGAATTACAAGACTATCTTTCAATGGGATTCTCTTAATTTAGAAATACTCCCATTAATATTGTTATCCTTAATCCTCTTTCTAATTTTTCCTTTTAAAGAAGCATATCTGTTACCAGTAATACCTCCTCTCTTGATTTTCTTTGCCAGAAATTGTAAAAAATATCTTTTCATTACAATTTCATTATTGCTCCTAGCGCCTAATGTTTTTAATTACAATATTTATGAAAAATCAATAGATCTCTTACCTGGTAGGGTTTATAGAGAAAGAAACACATATTTTATAGCTACTAACACAATATTAGAATTTCCTGCGGAAAATAACTCTGTCCTTGTAGTAGCTTCTTATGTTGATGGTGTTAATTATTATTTGAAGATAGGTTATATTCCTGCTTGGGGAGAAAATTGTATCGTTGTTTATATAATTAACGAAAATATGCTTACTGAATATCAGTTAAATAATAGAACAATCTACTATCTACAAGGAATTGAAGAATGGCATTTACTTGTCACTGGCATCGATCTAGAGGATTTTGGAATAGTAATTCCCTTTGAATATCAATAGATTTTGTTATTAGATAAAATTCATATAAGAACTTTATATGTTTTAAAGTATGAATAAGAAGAATACCTTGCTACTATTACCAATAATCCTTGTTACTCTAATCTTTAGCTCTTATAATTTCAATTTGACAGAATCTTATTCAGAAAATACTATTCAACCCGAGATATATCAAATCAAGGAAGCTGCTACAGATTTCACCATTAAAGATGTCGATACAGGTGTTACGTATTCTCTAAGTGACTTAATTGGTCGAGTTGTAGTTCTCGATTTATTTGCTACTTGGTGCCCACCTTGTGGCGTGGCGCTTCCTTACTTAAGGGAGTTATACCTAAAATATTCTGAGGATGAGGTACGAATTATATCTATAGATGTTGATATTTCTGAATCACAATCTCTTGTTTCCCAATTCCGTCACGATAATAACATGGACTGGATAGTTGGTAGAGATACGGATGGTTCAAATTCTACAAGTTATGGGTCAGAATCAATACCTACCTTTCACATCATTGACCAAAAAGGAAACGTACATTGGAGTGATTCTGGTTTTACTGTTGAAGAAACATGGCCTGTTATGAGCAGCAAAATAGCTACATTAGTGGAAAATTCAGAAAGTCCAAGCCAAAATATGTCCCCAACAACTAGAGTATTGGTAACAATTCTAGAAGTTGTAGGAGGTCTTGGAGCAGCTGTAGCAATCGTTTATGGGATATACAAACTTCGAGCTCTTTTCATGCGTAAAAAATGTTTAAGCTGTAAAAGTATTGCCAATTCAAAGTGTTCTAAATGTGGGAGTTTCATTTGCTCTAATTGCTCAACTCAAGGTTGTTCGAATTGTGGAAGTAGAAAGTTCATAAGATTATGAATTTTCATTTAGATCTGGTAGATGAATTACGTATTTACATACTTCATCACCATGAATGACAGTTTCTATTATTTCTATATCAACAGGTTTCTGAAGTATTGTTTCCCAGATGTTTTTGTAGTACCCACCCCCGCAATAACAGTAGCTCTTTGGAAGAATTTTTTCTTTATCTACAAGCGCATCTCTTATTCTTGGACAGTGACAAAACAGTGCACGTTTCTTGTTAGGGTTTGTTTCCTCAAACCACTCTTTGATGAAGTCGCTTTTAGGTATTTTTGTGGCGATAATCTTGTTACCATCTCTTCTACCTGCAAATCCCATTTTTCTATCAATTATCTTCTGAACATACTTCTCTTCTAATTTCAGCTCATCTTTGATGAAAACCTTGAAGTCTTCTTGCATTTCTTGAATTACCAGATCAATGTTTTCTGTCTCAACATACAAATCTCTGTACGGTTGTAATGCTTCTTGAGATTGATGACAAGCACAGCTCAGCAGTATTTTTTTTGTTTCTTCATCATTTGTTAGTGATTCAAGTTTTCTTATAGCCTTATCGGACCACTCAAACACATCATATCTACTAGATTTCTGTGAGATATTTTCACTGTCTTCTAAAACTTCATTTACAATTTCATCTCCAACTTCCTTTGAAATTCCTTTTGCAAGTTTTCCAATCCAATATTTATCGAAATCGAAGCTTTCAGACATATCTTTTCACTTCACTTCTCTTTGTAAAAATCTTTATATTTCTTTCTTTAATATTTCGTATCTATAATCTAGCCTGAATCAGTCAATTTAGGAGAAATGTTAATATTGATTAACTGGTTATGGTTATTTTGATGATACATGAGTGAAATTTACGTTTGTTTAACTTTTGATTTTGATGCAGAAAGTGCACAGATTAGACAAGAGGAAGACCCAGTTCGAATATCTAAGGGGCAATTTGCTGTTCAAAGAGGACTTAGTAGAATCCTAGCTCTTCTTGCTAAACATGAGATAAAATCAACTTTCTTTGTGTGTGGTTGGGTTGCTGAAAAATACCCACAACACATTATCGAAATTACTAGCGCACAACATGAGATTGCAGCACATGGATATCTACATGAGTATCTCGATAAGCTAGAATTTAATGAAGAGATAATAGTTCATGAGCATACTAATCAAGTACTTGAAAATATAGTAGGGAGGATTAAAGGTTTTAGAGCTCCCTATTGGAAACTGTCAAAGAACACTTTAACCATAATTGCTGAGATGGGATACATGTATGATTCTTCTTTGATGGATGAAGATCGACCTTATGTTTACTCAATTCCAGAGTCACCTAAGAATCTAGTAGAATTTCCTGTTGAATGGTTTCTTGATGATTGGGTATTATTTGAGCATCACCAGAAATCTCCATCTGAAGTCTTTGAAATATGGAAAGCACAATTTGATGCTTTACTAGAAATGGAAGATCTTAAAGAAAGTAGAAAGATTCTAACACTTACATGTCACCCATGTTGCATAGGCCATGCTTACAGAATAAACGTTTTAGACCGTTTCATTAGGTATATGAAATCTAAGCAAGCTATTTTCGTAAAAATGGTAGATCTAGCATCAGATTACCTTCTGTAAAATTTTCTAAAATCACATTATTTAGATGTTAATCCTCAATCTTTTGTAGGAAAACGATGAAAGTCGCCTTTAATATGCGACGTTTTAGAGAAAATCCCATCGTGGATACTTTAAATGATAAATCAGTTTCTTCATTTTGTTTGAATTGAAATAGTAGTCGAATTTATTTTCGACAAACATAAACACTTGAATTCGGTTATTTCAAGGCTCTTAGCATTACTTAGATAACTTTCTTGTAAATGACAAAAACAAAGTCGAGTGAAATATCCGAAAAAACTAACCCCCTATTTATTGTAACGATTTCACCCTAGATGCTGGGTCTAAAGTTCTTCGATGGAATGAAAGAGATCACTGGTTGCAACATCCAAGTGGCTTTAGTTTTCATCTAGAAAAAGGAAAATAAAAATTGGAGAATAATTAATCAATTTAGATTTGTATAGATAGCAATTTCCTATTAACTTCCTCTCTCGATACTGTCTTGGTCAAGCTAGCTTTCTTTATGCTATCCACTGTTTTTTCCAACTTAACTACACTCATTCTAGAGGAAATTGTAGTCTTTGTTTGATCCATTTTTTTGAGCTCTATAGATTGTTTAGTAAGTGTTTCTTGCTGTTTTAGTAGGTCTAAAACCGATTTATCTAAACCATTTTCTTGAGCTATTGTTTGAGCTTTAAGTAGTAGATTTTTTGCTGTTTCAATGTCTAGTTCAACTAGAGCTAATTGTGCCTTTAGACCTAATGTTTCAATTAATAAGAAATGTGATTTATTTTTTGTTGAAATTTCTTGCAGTTTGTTTACATATGTATTGATTTTCACCAAACTATCAGGATTACTGGTTTCTTTCAAATCTGTGAGAAGTAATTCACATAAGTTAAGTAAAACTTCAACAAGTACTGGATAAATAGCCTCTTCCTCAATCAGTTGTTCAAAAAGTAGTTCAGCTTTAATCCTATCCCGAGAATTACTACTTTCTTTGAGTATCAAAGCTTCAGAGAATTTGTGGTTTTGTTTAACATGTTCGTTATCAATTTCGTTGTTTATCAAATTGAGAGATTCAAAATAATCTTTTGCTTTAGTAACATTTCCTAATTCTACATTAAATTTAATGAGATATGACAAACTAGCAGCTTCACGTGGTTTATCACCAATTTTGCTTCTAATTTCTAAGCTCTTTTCAATTAATTCCAATCCTTTTTCTTTCATTCCCTTTTGCCAATAAATCATACCTTGACCGGTGAGTACCATTGATATTCCATGTTGATCATTTAATCCAACATGAATAGGCATCAACTGTTCTAGATATTCTAGAGCTTTATCAAAATCACCTACTTGTATAAGAACATCAGCAAGATCGGAAAGAATAAAACGCCAAGTCTGAGGTCTTGCTTCATTTAATACCGAAAATGCTTTATCGTAATATTCTAGTGCTTCTTCAAAATTACCCATTAAGAAGTAGGCATATCCACACTGCTTTTGAACAAATGCAATAGATATTTTCTTCCCTTGATTTTTGTAGATCTCTAGACTCTTATTATAACTAACTAGAGCTTCTTCATTATCTCCGATGATTAAGTAGTATAATCCAATATCATGGTATGTACTAGCTGTCATAGATTTAATTTCTAGCTCTTCAACTATGATCAGTTTTTCTTTCAGTATATCATAGTACTTCTTGTAATTGTTCAAAGAGTAGTAGCTGTATGCTAATCCTGATAATGTAGAGGCATAATATAGCTTGTTTCCAGTACTTTTTGCAACTGCATCCATTTTCAATCTTGTTTCATGGTATGCATTAAGATCTCCCATAAAATATTGAAATGCAGCTATATTATTCAAACTTGCTACTTGATATATTATTAAGTTGTTTTCTTCACAGAATCTTTCACTTTTCATAGTAAGTTGAAAACCTTTAGCTTTTTCTGCATCAGTTGCATTCTCATCGATGTAAGTTTTAAGGAAAGGTACTATGCCTTCAAAAATATAATCTAATGCTTGTAATCTTAAATAGAAAATTCCACTTATTGGTTTCAATTTCCTAAACTTTGGTTTATTATGTTCATATGTTTCTATAGCTTTTGCATAATTATATACATTCAAATAACTCGTTCCTAGAATCATATACGCTCCAATTCTAAGATATTCATCATCTATCTCTCCTATCTTTTGAACAACTTCCTCTGCTAGTTTTATCCCTTCCTCGTAAGTGTAGCCGTCAAGACCTATTTGGTTTAAACCACTTATTACCTCACTTTTGAATAACTTAAGGTATAGTTTGTCTTCTAAAGAAAGATCTTTTCGTTCCAACAGTTTATCTAATTCTGTTATTGTAGTAAGAAAATCACCTGAAATTGCAGATTGTTGTAGTTTTTCAAATTCTTCTTTAATAGAAGTAAACATTGTACACCAATAACTAACTAAACAGAACTAGAATAAAACTTTTACCCAATATTGATGCTTAAGTTAGATTCAGAAAAAATGAGCATATTACCAAAGTTCGACTAGCTTAATTTAAGTCGTTCTTAACATGCGACAATTTAGAGTTAATTCCCTCTTGGGTACTTTAAATGATGAATCTGTTTTTTCTTTTTGTTTGATTTAAATTGTAGTCGAGAATTTTTTACGACTAGTAAAAATACTAGAATTCGGTTATTTCAATGCTCATAGTAAATTTAGAATATACTTCTATCTACTAACTAAAATGAGGTCGAATCATGCTCTCGACAAAACTATACCCTATTTATAGTATTGATTTTACCCTGCTCTCTTCTTATTGTTATCACACACTGCCACAAGTTCAGCGCCTAACTTGTATTTCTCATTATAAGCTTCCAAATGCAGAGTACTTATTCTACCTAATCCTACCATTCCCACTTTAACTTTATCACTCATAGCTTTTTCGTTTGGCTTTCTAATTGCTTTCTTAAAAATATGTTGGAGAGCTTCGAACGATTTCTTCAGATAGTAATTAATACATGTTCTCTCTTCATGTTTGTATGCAAGAAGAGGAAATCTCAGGATTGATTGATTGTTTTCCTCAAAATTATTCTGAATATTTCTTTTATCAAGAACTTATATCAAGAATGGATGAAAGGTCAGTTTTTGAGAAAAAGCACATTGGTAATTCTACCCAAAAAACAGAAATATTTGGCTATACAATGGGTAAAGGACCAATCAAAGTCCTCATTTATGGTCTCCCTCATTCAGATGAACCAATAGGTACAATGACAGTTGATGCTCTAAGTGAGTTAATATCCGACAATAGGGAGTTAGAGAATGATTTTACATTCTTTTTGATTCCCTGTATTGATCCAGATGGTTTATACTTGAATAGAGGATGGCTGAAGGGACCTTTTAATCAAATGAAGTTTTTCTTAAACCGCTATCATAGACCAGATAAAGAGGATATTGACTGGTCATTCCCGATAAACACAAAGAACTATTCTTATACGACAACAATGAACGAAACAAATATTCTTCGAAAAATAATTGATTCTTACAAACCTGAACTCTTTGTAACATTACATAGTATACAGTTTTCAGGGATTCATTTCTATTTTAGTAATAATTATGTTAATCTCTTTGATAAAATTGAGAGTTTTGTAGAGAAATCCGCTATCCCTTTGCAGAAAGGAACACCATTTTTTATTGAAGATGGATGGACATATCGTCCTGGATTTTATAGGATTTATACTACAAAGGAAATGATTAGAGATTATATTCGAGAAGGTATTGATATTAGTACTTTAAGAAGAGGAGAATTTTCAGCTGGTTACTATTTAGAGCAGAATCCTAAGGGGATTGCTTTAGTTCCAGAAATGCCTCTTTATTATGATTTGGAACTGAATAATCTAGAAATAGGCGAGAAAACAAAAAAAGAAACGTTTCTTGAATGTAATCGAATAATGCTTGAAACCCTTGATTATATAGAACCTATCTGGAATAAATATAGAGAAAAATTGAACAACAAAAACGCACATTTTATGAGGATTGCCGAGATAATCAAGAATTGGAGAAAAGAAATAAAGGAAGAAATGAAGATTACTAGAAAGGAAGGATCGGATGCGCTTGCAACAAAAAGCGAGATATATAGTAACGAGAAGGTAGTAAAATATAATAGTTGTAATACCTTAGGTTCATTCCATCAACTATTGAACGATTCAAAAGAAATTAGTAAAAATGAAAGAAATTCGGTCATCCTTCAATTAGAAAATGAAATTGAATCTATTAGTCACGATGTTGAATCGGAAACAAATATCCAGCACTCAGATATCAATGAAATGGTAAGAATTCAGATTTTTTCAATTTTAGCAACTATGAACTTTATAAAAAAAAGGAAGAAATTTAGCTGAAGAATAGCTCTCCAAATGTAGGGAGAATATCAATATATTCAGCTAAAGTACTATATAATCCTATTAATGTACTAATATACTCCATAAATAAGCAAGGCATATTTGTGCCATTTTGATATATTGAAACCAAAAAGTGCCTCAAATTGTCGTTTATAGATTCTTATTGGTAGATCAATCGTTCGAATTATTTTGTAATTTTGTTCAAATTCTACTCTTAAAATACTTATAGGGTCAGATATCCATCTTTTTGGTACAAGATAGAATTCTACAACAATTTCTTCATCCTCAGTATCAAAGTATACAGTTCTTTGTGTAGGTGCTATTGTAACAACATTACTAGTAGATAATGGTCGTACTGTTAAGTTTCCTTGTTCCAATCCCTCTATCTTTGTGGTAGCTTCAAGAATTTCCTTGCCTAGTTTTTTAGCAGTTATGGAGAAATACTCTGCTTCTTTCTTTGATAATTCTAGTTGTTTTATTGAAACATGTTTTGAGAATTCATCTGATTTTAACAGAGTAATTCTTAACCTGAAAACTTCATCTAGACACATGTTTTTCGGGAGATGTATAGATAAATCTCTTGTGTGAAGAGTTGGTTGCTCTTCTAGTATTTCTATAGTCCCTGCATCTAGTAACTCTGTTGGTTCAATGATAGATTTCTTTGCAAACTCATCTCTAGATACTTTAGGAGAAACGTAATGAGGAGCTTCAATACTTCTTGGTAATATCTCCGATTCAATATCCTCTGGTAGTACATCCGATTCAATATCAGTTTCATCCCATTCTTCATCCTCAGCTTCATCCCAATCCTCTTTCATTTTTGCTTCTTCAGCTCTTGCTCTTGGAGAAGGTCCTGCTGAAGCATCTGTTGCATATGAAGCAGGAGAAGATGAAGGAGAAGGAGGGGGAGGGGGAGCAGCACTTCTTGCCTTTGATTTTTTAGCTTTAGGTCTAATACCACCAAGAGTCATCTGTGATCTAATGGGCTTATCTCTCAATATTCTTGATCCAAAATCTATTTTTCTAGCAGATATCGAAATAGCTATGGTAAATACAGCTGTAATTAATAATGCAATTCCAAAAATTAACCATCCAGACATAAGCCATAATCAACTTACTTTCAAATAAACATTTTGTAGAATAAGAAAAATAAAAGAAGAAAAAAAGAGTTTAAAGTTTATCACCGCAGTTTCCACAGAATTTAGCTTTTGTGTCATTCTTAGATCCACAATTGGTGCAAAACTTTATTTTGCCTTTTTTCTCATCGTCTGTTGGATCACCACAGTGTGCACAGAATTTAGCTGCTGGAGAAACCTTATTCTTACATTGATTACATGTAATAAATGCTGATTCTGCTTCGCCTTTTTTCTCTATCTTATCTGCTTGTTTTATTTCACTTCTAGAGAACAAGTTGTTTACCATGACAGCACCAGTTAAACCACTTCCACCTTCGGGAAGGGCATCTGCTACCTTAGCCATACCAGAATATTGCTGTATTTGACCTGCATCAACACCAGAACGCATCCAGAACAAACGATCACGATATTCAGGAGTCGTGTCGATTCCGCCGAATTTTAGGTTCTTTAATTTGATTCCCATTTCTTCTAATTCGCCTTTAACTTCATCTTCTACAAAATCAGATGTCTTTCCAAGTTTTGTCATTACATCTACAATGCTTTTCTCTGATAGTTTGCTTATAACTGATTCAACAATGAATGTTCTAAAGAATTCATTAAAATCTGTAGTTGAGTAAATATTTCTATTTCCTGATATCTCAAAAGCAAACTTCTGTGGATCATTTATCTTGTAAAAGTAGTCTCCAAAGAATTGTAAAGGAGCTAATTCTTGTGTTTGGGATCTTCCTCCAAACTTACCTTGAAAATCACTCATAGATAAAAATATCACTTGACAGTTAAATGGTGATTTATCAAAACCTACTATTCTTGACAGAAAAGTTGTAAGAAGAGGAATATTCTTTGTTTTCATGAAGTGTCTTCCAGACTTAAAAACGTCATATACAACAGAATCTTTTATGAAAACTGCTACCTGATTAGGCATCACATTTACCTGATCTCCCCAATTTATTGTATCACGGGGATGTCTGTACAAAATTTCGTCTCCACGCCCTGTGGCCCATTCAATAACTTCTACCATGTTTATACCTCAATTTATTGATAACCTTAAAGGTTCTGAATCAAAATATCGTAATTCTTGCTTTTAAATGTATACAAAGTGGGAATAAGAAAAAAGCTATTTGAGAACTGATTTAAAGAGGTTATTTGTTCTATCAACCCTCTTTAGGTTGGAAAACCTCAGTATTGATAGATTTTATCTCATTATGACAAACAGGGCATTTTGCGTTAAATCTCATCCATGTCTTCAAATGATTTACATGGTAAATATTTTCACAATGAGGACATACAGCTACAGTTTCTTCCTTTTCCACAGCATTATTACAAATCATGCATCTTGGAATTTCTTTTTTACATTGCCAACATTCTCTCCTTAGAAAGGGATTAGGGAAAGAACAATAGGGACACCGTATGTTTTTTCTGTATTTTAGAACATTTCTGGTTTTTTGAGTAGTTTTGTATAGATATTGTCTAGCTCTACTAACATTTTCACCAAAGAAATCTCTCCAATCTAGAATTGGTTTTATGATGGAAACTAAGCATACAAGAGAAGAAGTAGCTATTCGGAGTTCAAGAGCAAAATTACTTAGTAAGAAGAACATCGCTATTCCAAGACCAAATAGTAAGAAATAGTTTCTCACAATTATGTACTTCAAAACTCTTCCAATTAGTTTGAAGAAGCTTAAAGTCTTTTCATAGAACCAGATTGCTGCTTTTTTGATGATCCCTGGAATTTGTTTCAAAGCACGACCCCATGCTCGAAGAATGGTAGAAATTACTCTTCCAACATCTTTCACAATTTCCCAGATTTCTTTTCTTAAATGGAAAATTATGTTAATTGCAATTAATGTTCCACCAGAAATATAATAGTATAAATTGTCCAAATATGGAAGTATATCAAGAGCAGCCAGAACAATTATTACGATTCCGGTTAAGGATAGAAGATTCCATGGGGAAATAACAAGCTTCCACTTAATCTTTTTTAGAAGCTTCACTAATGATTCCTTAAAGTTTTTCAGAAACGCAAGGAGTTTTTTGTTAAGTTCATATGTTTCCATAAGGAAACCGAATATAATGAACAAAAGTCCTACACCCATTGTAATGTAGTACGGATAATCGGTACCTGGTAATTCAGAGAGTATAGCTATCAAAATTAAAGGTAATGCTAACAGTAGAAATCCAATGTAAGCTGTGATTGCACCTGCTACAAAATAGTCTAAACCCTTCTTTCTTATTCTTCTTAAAATAAATGCAAAAGAGATGATGAGAACACCAATAACAAACACGCCTAAAGTTATCCTAAAAATTGTGTTTTGAATACCTAAATTCTCCAAATATTCCTTGATGAACACAGAGGTGGTTATTAGACCAACAATTCCTAGAACTGAAATAGAAAACCCAATCCATAAAGTTGTTATTACGGGATTTCTATCAGTTCGTTCGAAATCATCTTCTTTGTCTTCTTTCAGTTTTTCCACCTCGCTCTAACCTCGTTATACCAATTGCGTGATTCTCCTGTTCGAAGTTTCTTTAGTTCTCTTCTTAGAAGAATGAAAGCCCCCACAGCTACTATCACAAGTCCTCCTCCAACAGATAATCTTGTTATGTAAGGATCATCTAAGAAAATGGGTAAAAAGTTGAAAGAAGTTATCAGTGTTATCCCATATATCATTGCAAAAAGCATGGTAATTAACAGCAATATTCTCAGGAAATTAGTAACAATATAAGTTGTAGAATACTTTAACGTTAACCATATAGTATCTATAATTCTCTTTATTGTCTTTGGTATCGCTTTGATGAATCGCCAGAATTTCCTTGGATGAATTATAAAATCTGCAAATATTATGAAGAAACCACCTATTGAAACGATTAATATAGTCAACAGTGTTTCCCATCCAATTGAAAATGAAAGAACAATTCCGTAGATTACTATAGCTAACCCAAGTATTCTTAGCATCCATACAGAATATTTACGGATAAACATCCCAATTTCCTTGAATACATTAATAGCTCTGTTATAAATTCCAACTATTGCATTTTTCAAATTTAAGAAGAATCTTTTAATTGATTTCCATATAAATTTCAGTACCACAATTCTTGAAAATATTGCACTTATCGGGATAATTACTATTCCTGACCATACCATTACGGTTCCGATTACAGCAGGTTCAAGCTCATCACCGAAAATAATTAATAATATTCCTCCCACAACAATAATTATTCTGACTATCTCTTTAGCTACTATTTTCCAATGTTTTTTGATTAGCCTCCCAATTGCTGTGAAGATTCTATTATGTAGTATGTAGATTTCTCTGATAATTCCATAGAATATATCAACTGCTATGAATTTTACTAATTTCCAGATACTTCTTGCATGATGCGTTATTAAATAAGCACCACTTGCTGATAGGATGACAATATACCACCAATAGAATTGTAAACTAAATGTGAAATAGATAGTTGTTACTATAGATCCTATAGCTATAAGATCAAAAGTGTAGAGAATTACTTTTAACCAGTGCCTAATTAAGAATCTAAAGAATTCACATATTTTCAATCCTATATACTTAAAGGGTTGGTACAACAATTTTAGAAGATTCCAGAAGAATAATCCAAGGCTTTTGAAATACCGACCTATGGCTTTTAGTAATTCATATAATTTTCTGAGAACAGTTTTTCTCAATATTATTTCAAAGAGGATTATTATGCCAGTTCCTATGTAAATAAAATACCGAAATGATACATCAACGATACCATAGTAGATAAGATATCCCCCTCCTCCCGCGAGTATCAATCTTCCCAATTCAGATAGAATTCTTACATAATTATTTTTAATAAACTGCCAGAGATTGCTGAAAAACTTCTTTATGAGAGTATAAATTTTGTGGAAGAATTTGTAGAACACATCAACTGCAACAAATCTTATTGCTCTCCATATAATCTTGTGATGATGTATTATAGGGTAAAGAACACAAACAGAAAAAATTGTTAATTTCCACCAGATAATTTCCCAAATTATTAGTATAAAAATTATACCTCCCACTGCTGCTAGATCAAGTGTATACAAAATAATGTTTTTCCAATGTTTTCGAATTAACAAGAGAAATGACTTTATTGCTTTATAAACAATCTTAGCTGGTTTAACCACAAGATTATCCCATATTAATTGGTCAAATAATGTTAATTCTATGAAAAAACCCAATAAAACTGTTCCAATTCCCCAATACATAAAGTAGTCATATTCTAGTATTACAGATAATGATTCAGTAGTGAAAGTGATACTTTTGCTTAAGGAAGTAAGAATTAATAGAAAACCTATTACTATTAGAAAAATCCCCATCTGCATTTTCTTATTTACTTTTATGTTATATCTTAACATCTGAATTGCGAAATAAAAAGTAATTACGAGTGAGCTTAAAATTAATGCGACAAATAAGATATCATAAAATAACCCTAATTCATCAATTAAAAACGATAATCCAAGGAATCCTAAAATTAGAACTACAAATAGATAATAGAAGATACTTGATAGAATTTTATGCATTCTATTTTCTTCACTTACTTCCATCGAACATGTATTTCATGTTCACCTATATAAATTTAGATTAATCTAATGAAATTCGAAATTTGATACAAAAAATTATTTTGCAAACTTCAAAATATAACATTTAATAACATCCATAACATCATTATGAAACATGCCCAAAAGAGCCATCCACAGGATCAACCACTTGATTGGTATTCTGTTCTATACTACCTTGGCTGTTTATTTTGTTCTATCTCTTATTTCCATCATTCGAAAAAATGTTCTATTAGGTGCAGGTGGTGTCATCTTGAATATTTTATCATTGATTTTAGAGATATTGGGACCGATTTATATGATTTATTTCCTTGTTCAACTCGTTGATGGCTTTCTCAAAATAGGTGAATTGGATTATGATATCAATGCTATAAATGAGCAGAAAAAAGTTAGTGTCATCATCCCTATACACAATGTTCCAATCTTGGTTCTGGAAGAAACTTTAGTTGGTTTAACCAAACAAACTTACAAAAATTTTGATGTTTGGGTTGGCGATGACAGCCCTGATGAAAACCTAAGGAAAGAATATGAAAATCTGTGCAAAAAACATAATTTTACTTACTTTTATGCAATAAATGAGAAGCTTAAAGCAGGGATGCTAAATCTTGTTATTCCACTAACAAATGGTGATTATATCACATTTTTCGATGTTGACCATGTTCCCACTAAAGACATTCTAGCTAAATTTGTTGTAATTTTAGAACAATATCCAGAATATGAATTTGTTCAAGCGAAATATGGATTTCGCAATGCTACAAATGCTCTCCATGTATGGTCAGCAATGACAACTAGTCAGATTTTTTGTTCTCAAAATGCACGACGATCTTTTGGTGCTGTTCTTTTCCAAGGTGCATCTGCTTGCTTTCGTAGAAGCGGAGTTCAACACATACCTGAGAATGTTGTCATAGAAGATTACTCACACTCTATATCTTTAATGACTCAAAAGAAACAAGGTTACTTCCTGGATGAATTTGCGGCTCAAACACTACTACCAAGTACCCTAGATCATCAGATATCACAGTTGTATCGGTGGATAAAAGGACAAACTAGTTCCTTTGTTGCTCATATCAAGGACATTCTTAAGGGAAGATTAAGCTTTAAACAATCAGCAGATTTATTCTTTACATCCACCATTATTTTTGGGGTTACAAGTTTCTATGAACTTGGGTTTGTTTATGGTTTCATGTATTTGTTCAAAACTCCCTACTTTCGAGCTTTGGGTTTGGACTCCCTTTCACAAATTATTATGCCCATACTAATCATGATTATTTATGGAGGAACCTTTGCTATTATGATCATCTATTTCATTAAATCTAAATTTCTGAAACTGAAAGCCTGGAATGTACCGTTATATGTTATTTTTGGAGGGTTGGCTTCACCCTATCTAAAACTTGCAGCTCTAGATGGATTATTCAGCTCTCTATTCAGGTCCAAGAAAAGTGAATGGAATAAAAAACTAAGATTAGGATTGTGGGGGGCATTCTTTTCTGCAATTGGAATTCTATTCTTTGGTCTTACAGTGATTTCAACATTAGATCTGTTGGGGATAGTAAATTATTATGGAAATAATTTCTACTTTGCAATTTTTCTAGCAATTGGTTTTGCTCTTACGTTTGTGTTACCTTTCATATTAATCGCAAGGAACAGGTTTAAAACGACAGATTTTGAAGAAAAGCACATTTTCCACTAGCTTTTCTCATTGCAGTTCTAATAACGTTTATTATGTTTGTTAGATTTAGAATAGTATAAGTGATTTCAATGGAGAAAGACTTGGAATACATGATTCCACTAAAAGAACGAGACACTAAGAATTTCTTTTTCAAAGTTACTAAACCTTCAAAAAAAGTATGGATTATCACTGTAGCAATATTCCTCGGTTGTTATGTCGCATGGTTTCTATCAATCTTGTTTCTGAGTGGTGCAAATAGCACCACACAATATCGCTTAATCACAATTTTAGTTGTTATTACCTCTATAGTATCTCCACTATTTGGTTTATTCCTCTGGAAATGGGTTGGCGGATGGGTTTCAAAGAAACTAATATATGAAACATTGAAAACAAAACATGAGAAAAGAGGAGAAATACGAGAAACCTTAGGTAAACTAAAAAAAGACAGAGAGTATCATAAATTTAGTTTTTCCCGTTTTTCAATTGCTCTTTTGTTTGGTTTTGATTTAACACCAGATTCAAAGTATTATTTGGAGGAAAAAACACATAGTATTGACATAGGTAGCTTCAAATCGTTTGTAGGTACAAGATTATATGATATAATCTCAGCGTCTCTTGGAGTAGGTTTTCTCATTGCAACTATAGTTAAATCTGCTATATCAGATCCTTTCATTGGATTTACAACAGGGGCCCTTGTATTATTATTTGCTCCCATTCTCATATGTTGGTTAACACCAGTTGTTTGGACTATAAGAGATGCACAAATTAAGTATATTAAAACAAATAACCGTAATTATGAATTAGCAGACAAAGTAAGAAGAAGTCTTGTAAGCATATTCTTTGGTATATCTGCTTGGTTAGCTGGATTCAGTTTCTTCATAAATCTTGCTGAAAAAATGACTTCATTTGATGATAAATTTGCTGCCAAGGTGGCTATTTTCTTCATAGCTTTTGCAGGAGTATTAATCGTCACGATATTAGCTTTTGGAACATTGTATTTATTTGGTATGTTGTATCTCAATTTCTTCCATGAGAAAAGAGTTAATGATTTAAGAGGGGAACTAAGTGAAATCTTACCTTATGCGCAAACAAACGCCATTGTTTCAGAAGAATCAGAGCATCTAATATAATCAAACAAGCATATAATTATTATTTTAATCTCTTTAATTATCGGGTATTACTAAATCTACAGTTTCTATTGTTAGATTTTTCATGTTAACATGAGTGTCCCTTGAACCACATTTTGGACAAATGAAATTGTAAGCGAATTCAGGATCACCTTTTTTATCTGGTTCTCCCTTGTAATCACATTCTAGACACCTTATCTCTGCCTTACTGATTTGTATTTCAAGTGTAGAATCTTTAAATTTATCCAACTCGTCTGTTATTATCCCATATGCTTCAATTAGAAGCTCGGGTATAATTACATCATATGGACTAGCAGTTACGATAATCTTTTTCACTTTGGTAGCTTTGTGCTCTTCTACAATTGCCTTCACTTGATCAACAATTGCAGAAGCAACACTATATTCATGCATTTTTATCGTCCTTCAGAGTGCAATTCCAAGTGTTTTGATAAATTCATCTATCCCTTGACCAGTTTTTGCACTGGTTAAAATAACTTTCATTCCAGATTTTATTTTTGTAGCATCCTCTGCTAAGACTGCAGATTCAAAACCCATTCCCTCAAGATCACATTTATTGATTATTGCAATTTCTGCGTTTTTAAAGATAATAGGATGTTTCTTAACAACGTATTCACCTTCTGTAATACTAACAACTGTTATGTTAAGTTGTGCTCCAATGTCCCAAGCAGCAGGGCAGATAAGATTACCTACATTTTCAGCTATGAAGATATCATAATCATCAACGTTTATTTTATCTAATTCATTTTGGATTAGTTTTGCACTCAGATGGCAACCACCACCTGTGTTTATCTGCACTGTTGTTGCTCCATGTTTAGCTATTCTATCTGAATCTATGGTAGTAGCAACATCTCCATTGATAACAAAAACGCGGTATTTTGAAGAGAGTTTTGCTGCTAATTTTTCTAATATAAGCGTTTTTCCTGCGCCTATTGAGCCCATCATATTGAAGAAAAGTTTATTCTTACTCTTCATTAATTCTCTAATTTTATCTGCAAGTTCATCATTTACTTGATAAGCATGCTTCTTGACCTCAACTTTTTTCTCTGGGGACATAGTATCAAGCAACGAACACTTTGAGGTGATTATAAATTATTCCATTCAACTATCTTGGGCACTAGCACAGCAACAAAATTTATTACCTTAAACTTCATAATATGTTTAGTGAGCAGTTAGAGGTATATAGATGAAACTACCAAATTTTAGAAAATCAAAGAGAGCAGTTTCACCAGTTGTCGCAACAATTTTGTTGATTAGTCTTGTTGTAGCAGCTAGTGCGATGGTTTATTTTATAGTTGTACCTATGTTAAGAGGAAGTTCTAATGTAGATTTACTTACAATTCAATGGTTTGATAGTGATGGTGACTCTGTTACTGATGTAGCTTATGTTACACTACAAAATTCAGGAACAGCATCTGCTATTATAAAAAACCTTAATGTTACAATAACTACAGAAACTCAGAATGAAACTGACATACTCAATGCTTTTGTTCAGGGTTACGAGTTGCCTTTGGCTATAGAAACAACGCAGAGAGTAGATTTAGTACTTGTTTTTGATCCAACCAGTCATGTGGAAATTGGAGAGAATATATTTAGAATTGTAATAACTTATGATAATAATTTAACATCCTATGCCCCTGATAATCTCAGACATATTGATGTTATTGAAGCGCTAGATTTAACCGTGCTCAATCCTATTGATGGCAGCTGGGTTAGTGGGACTATAGACCCTCAAGCTATTGCCACAGGCGGATTTAAGACATCTGCGGTAACTTATGATTTCCTTCTTCCAGATAATACTGTGGTTCTTAATGATCAAGCAATTACAAATAACATTGAATCTACACTATATTTAGATGCTAATGACTACAAGATAGATTTTTACGTAAATGATAGTCTTGGTCAGTCATCAACAATCAGAAGAACCTTTGGAATAGATAATGATGATATAGGAATAACTTTTGGATTAAACTGGTCAATTATCAATCCTGGAGATTTCTTGAGCGCCTCATGGTCATTTACTATCGCTGGTGCTCCATTAGTTAATCAAACATTAGTTCTTGGAGGAGATGTCCTACCATACCAGCAAGTTTTCACTTCAACTGATGACACTGTAACAGAATATATTCTAACTGGCTCACAAACTTTACAGATGGCTGAAGATGAAAATCTTGTTTTCACTTTATTCGTAAAGGACGAAGCAGGAAATCTTAATAGTGCTGCGGATACTTTTTCATTAATCGATAACATTGCTCCAATAACATCCATTATTACACCTGAAAACGAAACTAGCGAATCAGACACTATTCTCATAGAAGTTTATGCTTCTGACCCTTCAGGTATTGATACAAATAGGTTTGATGTATATTTCTACAATTTAGATACGGAAGTCATTTACTTATATCAACAAAGTGTTGAAGGAGATGCAACATTTATTGTTAATCAAAATAAATGGGTATTATACTATAATAGTTATGGTTTGCCCGATGGTAATTACTCGATCCTTACTAAAGTGTATGATTTATCTTCAAATGGAAATTCAGGGACTGCGTTTGTTGACATCGTTTTTATTGATAATGATGTGATAGACATCTATGGAGCAGGTGCAATTGATGGTAGAGGAGGCTTTTTCTTCCGAAGAAGAGGAATTCTTTCCTTCTATATCAGAAGTCTTGTGCTATCTGATGTTCTGACAATTGAAACCATCAAAATCAGTTGGGGAGGAAGTAGTAGGATTGAACATGTATGGGAAGTTTATGATAATACCATCTCACAATCTTGGGTTGATGGAGCAATTCATGTAGAAGATGAAGAAATGCCAGTGGCTGCCCTTCAAAACGGTGTGAACATAACATCTGTATTAGATCATCATCTAACTATACAGTTTGATTATGGAGACAAACCTACAGGTGTTGATTTCATTGTTTCATTCTACATAACCAGCGTTGTTTTTACTGGCTGGGAAATTTTTGTTATAGATTCAGTTTAACCTTCATCCCTTTCTCTTCTTTCTTTTTAGTTTTTTATGTCCTTTAAACATTGATTTTCGATTAGTACTGACGAAAACCTAATAACTTAATTAGGAGTGTTCATATTATGAAAGTCACATACGAACGATATCCAGAATTGCCAAAATTCTTGAAAACTTTCATAGAATATGCTGTTACAACTTTGCAAACACGTTCTATTATACTCACTGGAGATATTGTTCTAGATGATTTTTCAAAAAGATATAGTACTATAGATATTGTAATTATTTTAGAAAAAAATCTCTGGGATAAAGATTACGATACTATAGATGATCTGATTAATCGATTGGTTATTGTTAACAAAGAATTTGCTCATAGTAGCAGAGCATTCTTCATACCTTATACAATGCTTTCCAACCCTAGAGTAACTCATCATGATATTGAAGGCATTATTGTGCGTAATTTGCAACAAGAAATCATAAATAAATATCCTCTTGAACAATCAGATGATTTTCTTATTCGCGAGAAAAGTCATGTTCTTTATGGTGAGGATTTAAGACAACATTTCCCAATACCGCCAATTGAAGGTTTTTGGCACGAGTTTATAGAAAACTTTTCTAAATTGGAAAATGCTGCTAAAAACTTTCCATTTCAACCTACAAAATCACCAAACTACGAACAAGCGATGGATTGGGTTTTGTGGTTTACAAAACTTCTATATTCGTTGAAAAACAATGATCTAATTGGTAGAATGAAAAGCGCTTACTGGTTTACAAACGAATATCCTAGTAAATCGGGAGATTTTGTAGTAGAAGTAGCAAACTGTCGTAAAAGAAATATATCACTTACAAGTATAATGGAACTTGTGCCTAAATCAAGAGAATTAATGATGTTTGCATTAGAAATAGCCTTTAGACTAAGGGGAATTCAAATGACACAACTGAAGGATTTGATGAAGGTAGAAAATAACATTGCAAATTTCAGTCGAGTTTTCATGGAAGTACGTAATGTAATTGAAAATCTGCGATAGGAATTATTATGAAATTCAAAGAGGAAGTGCTTCAATCTTTTATAGGAAAACTTCTATTAGTTGCACCCAATACAATAGCAGTATATAGTTTTACAAGGAAAATCTCTCAGTTTGATAAGCTGATTAAGGATAAAAGCGGTTTAGTAATAATTTTAGAAGAGAGAGATTTTTCTGTTCAAAATTTTATTTTTATTGATTTAATCTATGATTCAATCCAAGATGAGTTTGGATGGGATGGAGGTTTGGAATTAGCAACTTCCTTTTCGAGGAATTATGTTAGAACAAAAACAAATCTGTGGCATATTAATGTCCAGAATCCAAAATGTTTGCTACCTGAGGACCAATTAAACCTGAGAGAAAATGGTGTTTTAGTTTATGGAAAGGATATTTTAGAGAAAATAGTTTTCCCACATAATGAAGAGGAAATTCAGAAAATTAATATTGGCTTGACTAGAAAAGAAGCAAATGATATTGCAAACAGACATAAGAAATATGAACCTTTAGTTAATCCAGAATGTTGTTGGCAGAGGTATAACTTTGCTATTAATCATTCAATTGTTGATATTCTAAGGGGAGAGTTTGAGAAAGTAGTTAATGGCATTCAACCAGAGAAATTTGCACATATTTATGGCAGATATGGTGGTTCAGGAAAAACACAAATAATGTACTCCCTAATGAAATTATGTAAAGAACTCAAGTTACCATTCATCTATAGATCTGAATTTTGGAGAGATAAGAATGGGTTCTATAAAGAGATTGAAACAAATCCAGAAAACGAACCTGATGAAGTAACAAACTGGTTAATCCAGAACATATCTACTCCTAGAGTTGTAGTTTTTCTGGATGAAGTAGATGTTAACTTAGGGTTATTTGAGAAGAAAATAGAAAAGAAGTTTACTGAAGCTAAATGCTCATATTTAATTATCTCAGGGGGTAAAGATATACCTAGTTTTACAAGAAGTAAATTTGATTTATTCGATATAAGCAAAGAAT
>BPTM01000146.1 GCA_023705945.1 Candidatus Heimdallarchaeota archaeon | reverse complement strand
AGCCAGAAGTAGTTGCTGAGCCAGAAGTAGTTGCTGAGCCAGAAGTAGTTATTGATCCTGAACTTCAAGCTAAGATGAAAAGAAGGGAAGAGATCATTCAACAGATGCTCCAAGAAACAAAGAAAAGGGAAGGAGAAGATTTAACTATAAGAGGTCTAGGTGAAACTGAAGGAAGAAAGTATTCAGCTGTAGTTTTTGGACAAGAATCAAATAGAAACCTCAAAAAATGGAAGAGAATAAAGAAACAACAACAAAGAGACGATAAAAAGAAGAAAAAGAAGAAGAAGGAGAAGAAGAAGAAATAGTAATTGCCATAAGCTATTTAATAGAAGATAAATATTGGTTGTTATATAAGTCTCAAAAAGTAGAAGATAACTACTCACATATTCATGTGAGGTATGAAACATGAGTGAGTTCGATTTACCTTGGAATAAGTTTGTAGGTTTTAGCCTCTTTACACTAGATGAGGACATGATTTTCGATAAAGTAATTAACCAAAAAACTGCTTTTTCAACAGTTTTTCAAGTAATTGATACAAGTGCAAAAACAAGGGAAGAATTAAGAAAATCACAAAATATAACACTCAAAAACGAGATATTTAGAGTCGATTATCATCTTTTCTTTAATATAATACTAAGCTGCATGTTTCTCCCAGATATTGAAGATCAGATGGCAGAGACGATTATTGAAATTATAAAGAGTAAGCTTATCGATCAGTTGCGTGATTATGGAGCTATTGATAAAATGGAACCAAAATCACAGACAGCTTTGATTAAACGGTTAGGTAGTTTAATCTCCGAAAGAGCTTCAAGTCAAATCAAATATGACTATTATCCAACCAAAAAACCTCAACAATTTGAATCAGATGTGGTTGAACCAGTTGTGGTGGAAAAACCAGTTTCAACATCAGTAGAGCAAAAGTATTCACAGTCTACAACAACATCTAGTTCAACCCAAGCTGCACACTCAACAGCATCCACAGATGTCGGAGGGCTTCTTGAATTTATTGGGCACAAGTCAGTTAAAAAAACAGAAACAGTTAAGGGTTCCAACAAAGTAGAACTAACACAACAGCTATTAGAAGAAACAAAGAGACTATCTGTTGAGAGGGTTTTATCCTCCATCGTAAAGGGATTATCGACGAAAACTGGTGTATGTTTTGTATATACAGGAGAGAAAGGAGCTTTAGAAACCATAACATTCGGAATGTCAGAAAAACATGGAGACTTTGTCCTAGGGATTCTTTCAAAATATCCTGAAGTTGTAAAACAAACTTTGGAAACAGAATCCGATGAAAAAACTATAGATGCAGGAGATGGAGTTGTTATTCTAGAGGGATCCGATAAGGGGATTCTTGTAAGTATAACAAAAAACAGAGAAGAAATACCCATCATAGCCAAAAGAATGAAATTGGTTAATGTCATGATATCTGAGTTTCTAATATCCACATTCTAAAAAACTGATGGTGAGTATAATCGATTTTACAAACCAAAATGAATACATAATATTTTCAAAAGATATCAGTACATACATTAAGAATACATCAAATCTTTTCACATACATTATTCAACAACTGAAAGATGAATATCCAAACATTAGATTACAAGAGAATAAGACAGTGGCGTTCACAACAAAAATACAACTGTATTTAATTTTAGTAGAGATTCAAGATTCTGTGGAAGGAAATTTCCTTAAGCTTAATTTTACTTCAAAGAAATCAAGATTCAAACAATTCTTTAGCTCATTATCAGACAAGCGACTGTTTGGAGTTAGAATAAGTTCAATAATCATTTTAGTAGCGTTGTTATGCGCATTAAGCGTACTAATCACAGCATTTTGGCAAAATACTCAAGCATTACTAATTATTGGAGTTTCTTCAGTTGTTTTAGCTGTTCTAGCTGTGATATTTTACAATCCATTAACTAAAATTTTCTCATTTGCACAGTTTAAAAGGAACAAAACAATACATGAAATCACAAATAAAATCGAGAAGGTAATATATGATTACCCAAAACAGGAAACTGCTTTAAAGAAATGTTGGAACTGCTTCAAGGAAGTGCGTTTAGAGCAGGATTTGTGTGAGAAATGCAAAAAAAGTTTGGTTGATAGACATTAAACATTCTACAATCCATCAAGAAGTAAAGTATTGTCTACTACTACATTTTGTACATGTCTTAGTTTTCTAGATAATTCATCAACATCTTTTTGCTTTTTAACTATACCAACCAAGTAATTATCCTTCTGACAATTTTCTAATACTACATAACCAATTCCAGTATCAAGAACTTTCAATTCTTCATCAGACCCAAGAAGGTCATTAATAACAGGGGGGTATTTTCTAAATATAGATAAAATTTGTTTTACAACATCTCGATTTAAAGGTCCCCTAACAATTGCTTTTGGTTCTTTGCTCTCAGGGTGTGGAACTAAAGCTGCTGCTGAAAGAGAGTCCAAATCAGAAGCAATGCTATCTAATAGAGCATCGATAGTAACTTTAATTGCTTCAAGAACAGCTTCTTTAGATGAAGTTTGATCCAGAAAATCTTTAAGATATTGCCCACTCTTTATTCTGCGCTTTGAAATGTTTAAAGTCTCGTAAGCAACTTCTTCCATCTCTACAAATATATCTTTTTTCGGTATTTTTCTCTTTCTGGAGGATATCTTAGTCGATGGTGATACTGAATTACTAGAATTCTTACTCATTACATTACCTCATATTCTGTTTAACGATAAAATCTAAAAATATTTCTTTGGTTCCGTTGACTAATTTTGCAATTATTTACATACAAAAATTGTCCAATAAGCTTATTAGCAAAGAATTGCATAACTTAAGACAGAGGTCTTATGCTATTTCCAGAGATTGATATTAGCCCCCTAGTAGCAATTATAATATATGATACTAAAGGAGACAATATCTTTACTATTGATAAAATGAAGAGTGAAATAGAAAGAATTGAGGTAACTCGATACTTTATTCATCCAATAGAATTTTATCAATGGGTTAGAAGGTATAGTGAAATTACTATTTTCAGAGGAAGATTCAGAGCAACCTATGTTACATTCATTGATTTAACAATTCTATTTGTTTCTCGTGTAGAAAATTTTTCTTCAGAACTTCGTCCTCTAATTGGAAATTATATTGAAGTGTTAGGAAACACCCTTTTGGACTCTCTTAATGCAAGAGAATCAACAGATTTGGTAGTACACACCTGTAAAAGCATAATGGCAGAAGGTTCCTCTTCTATACGCAACAAAATAGAAGGCATTTTTAATAGATTTGGAATTGAAAAACCGAAAATTGTAGATGTTCCGGCAGTAAGATATCCTGTTGTAAGTAACGTTGAAGCAAGAGTTGAAACGTTTGAAAAGATAAAACCATTTGAAACTGTCCCTATGATACCAGTAGCTGAAATGACACAAGAAATCTTGGCTGAAGCAAATAAAAGAGCAATAACATCACTTCTATTTTCCTCCATAAGAAGCTGTGATTCACCTTCTGCTTCAGCATATATTTTTCCAAAAGAACATGGTTCAATGGGGCAACTTTATGCAGGAAACCTTGAGGAAAAGAAAATCATCTATGTTCTAGAAACTTTAACTAAATATCCCCGAGTAATTTTCGAAATGATACAATCAAAAGAAGAGATTAAATTCCTCAACGCGGGGGTTGTACAAATTATTGTTGAAAGTTGTTTAGAAGGTAAAATCCTAGTTGGAATGACTACAAACGTGAATGATGTTATGAATGTTGCATATAAATTCAAAATAATCAAGCACATTCTCGATACCATGGGTTTCTAATTATCCCCTTCTTCACTCTATACAAATCATACCAAATTAGAAAAGTTTTATAGATTCAGATAGAATTATCAAGTAATGGATGAAGGAAAACTAAAACTTCCACTTTTGAAAGAACTTCTTAAATTAAGTGGAAGTAAAAATAAGGGTACAGTACTAGCTGGAAAGATTGGATCTGATGTTGCAATTATTGATATTGAATTAGCTAAAGATAAATCAAATGAATTCTATAAAGAAAACTCAGATGTTTATCTTATAGAGAAATCTGATCCGATAACTTTTCCCACTCCAGAACCAGGAAAGCATGTTGTGATAGTTAACTCAAATGATATCGTATGTTCCGGTGCATTACCTTTTGGTTTTCTATCTACAATAATTGCTCCCAAATCAGTAAGCTTTGAGGAAATTCATAAGATCCAGCAACAGATGCATGAACAATGTAAAAAACAGAATATCACAATTCTTGGGGGGCACACTGAGATTTCATCAGCAGTTAATTCTATTGTATTATCTGGTCATATGTTTGGATTTGTTCCAAAGGCATATCTCATCCCAAATAAACTATCGCTAGATGAGAAGATAATAATAATAGGATATGCGGGTGCTGAGGGAACTGGAATCATAATTAAAGAGGGAGGAAAAAGGATAAACAGAATACTGGATAAGGATGAAATCAAGGAGGGCAGAAGAATAGGTTCCAATATCAACATTACCAAACTAGCACTAGAACTAAACAGGAGATTCAAACCTTCCTTAATGCATGATGCAACTGAAGGTGGAGTATTTGGAGCTTTATCAGAAATTGTAGTATATACAGATGTTGGAATCAGATTAGAAGATGATGCACCAATATCAAGTGTAACAAAAAAATTAGCAGAGAAATTGAGGTTTAACCCATACCGCCTAATATCATCAGGTGCAATAATTTTATCTACCAATAAAGAGAAAGCCCTAAATGTAGTTGAATATTGCAATTTGAATGGCATTCCTTGTAAAATTATAGGAACTGTTATTAAAAGTAAGGGGGAGGTTATCCTTGGCAATATAACCATCGATAAACCAAAAGGAGACGATATCATAAAAGCTTTAGAAGAATTGGAGAAAATTGACGATGGTTGAGCATACTGTGAATAAATCTAATAGTAACCTTAGCACAAATATATGGGGAGCAGAGGCAATTCTTAGTAAAAGTGAATGGTTAGGTAATAAAGCAATTAAAAAAGTCAGAATTCCTAAGAAATATCGTATAGCTCCTCTTGATATTGAGTTGAGAAAAAACAGAACCGCAACTGAATCAAAATTATTAGTAGCCGCAAAGAAAAATGGAGTAATTACACCTTATATATTTGAGATCGACATAGTTAATACGACAATAGTGATGGAGTATATTGAAGGGAAACTAGTCAAAAGTATTCTAGATAGTGAATTAGAATTGCAGAACAAACTCAATATTGTGAAAGAAATAGGTAAACAAGTGGGGAAACTACATAATAATGACATTATTCATGGTGATCTAACAACTAGTAATATTCTAGAACGTGATACTAAATTCGTTTTTATCGATTTTGGGCTTGGTAAGTTTTCAAGCGCGATAGAAGATAAAGCAGTGGACATTTTGCTAATTAAGAAATGCTTCATAAGTACTCACACTGAATACAATAGAGAGCTTTTCTTAGCTTTTCAAGAAGGGTACAAAGAGACAGTGAGCAATTTCAAAACCATTTTTAAAAGAGCTGTGAAAGTTGAAGCAAGAGGTAGGCATCTAAACGAAGAACAGCTTTTCAGAGACTATCTCCTCTAGTTAACGGAGAAACAGATCGCATGTCTTGCATCATTTCCCAAGCTCTTTTTGCATATAACTCTTGTTGATTCCAATTTCCTTCGATTTTACCAGTTGAATTTAATCTACCTAGCTTCTTCCTTATCTTTGGAGAAATTGGATGATAAATAGAACTTTCTAACGCTGTTCCAGGTAATGGCATGAAAACATGAGCTCGAATTATTGCTTGCTTTTGAATTAGATTATCAATGACATGAATTGTTTGTTCTTCATCATCTTCTGTTGCCCCTGGCAATCCAATAATTATATCTACTATTGGTGTAAATCCTGATGAAAGTAAAATATCAATGGCAGAAACAGCTTCTTCAACTGTATGTCCTCTTCTAATTTCCCTTAATACCTTGTTGCTACCTGATTGGAGACCAATTGAAATTCGTCTGTTTGCAATAAGAGGTTTAATCTTTGTTATAAGTTCTTCAGAAACAGTTTCAGGTCTTACTTCTCCAGGAAATGTTCCATAGAAGATGCTTCTAACTCCTTTAATAGATCGTAAACCTTCTAACAGATACATGATGCCTTCTTGGTTTACTGATTTTGTACTTTTTGACAGGTAACCAAAAGAATTAGGTGTGATAAAACGAATATCATTCAATTGTTTCGTTACCATCCATTTTACCATATTTATAATTATTTCAGCAGACCTATGACGGATTCTATGTTTGAACAGCATTGGAACTTGGCAAAAGGTGCAACCAAATGCGCAGCCTCTAGTAATTTCAAGTGGAGGATATAGTTTTCGCTTTTTTGATAGAAAAAGGTAATCATCCAAATTTATAGGAGGTGGTCTAGATGTAGAAGATATAGAAGTTTCATTTTTCAAGAAAGCGATTCCAGGGGTTTTGTAAATGTCATCTTTCTCCAAGAAGTTTTTCAGGAAGAAGGGAAGAGAATATTCTGCTTCACCTATAAAAGAGAAGTCAAAACCAAATTTCAATGTCGTAAGTGGGTCACCTGTGGGATGACTTCCTCCAGCAATGAAAGTCACTCTATGTATTTCATCAGTTGAAAGCGCAGAATAGAATGTTTTCATTTTTGTATAAATTTTTTCTAATTGACTTGTTCGAAAAGAGTAAGCTACTATTATTCTAGCATACTTCTTTAAAAGAGATTTAATATCATTACTTGATAGGTCTTCAGTAATTATCTGATCAAGGTTCCTTAAATTTACATCTTCATCGATTGTCGCTATAAGAGAAGTTAAACTGTAAAAGTTCTTTTTTTGAATATCAAACACAATTGAAACTGAATTAGTATGCATAACTATCTCCAATTAACTTCTACATCGTCTGGTCTAAAGTGTTGATCTACAAGTGTATCACTTAATATTGTTCTGTTACCTGAATTATACATAATGAGTCCTAACCAAGCTATCATAACACCATTATCTATTGCTAGATTTGCATCTAATCCTGTAAACTTGACACCGTTCCCATGGAAAGATGACATATCTGCTAACATTTCCGTTAATCTTTTGTTAGAAGCTACTCCACCACAAACAAGAACTTCAGTTTTTTTAGTGTGAGCTAAGGCCCTCTCTGTTACTTCAACTAACATCGCAAATACTGTCTCTTGCAGACTATAAGATAAATCTTTAAGTTTATACTTATTGCTCTGAAGAAGTTTTGTAACATAAGTTAAAATCCCAGAGAATGAGACATCCATACCTTTGATTACATAAGGAATAGGTATATATTCTGTTCCTTTTTCTGCTTCTAATTCTATCGCTCGACCCATTGGCATCTCTTTATCACTTAAACCTGCATTTCTCCCGAAAACGTCTAAACAATTACCTACTGGGATATCCAACGTCTCTCCAAAAACGCGATATCTTCCATGAGAGTATGCGATAACTTGAGTGTTCCCCCCAGATACATAAAGCACAACAGGATCATCCAAATCTCCAACCAACCTTCCTATTTCTACATGAGCTATAGGATGATTAACAGCAATTAATGGCTTCCCTGTAGATAGGGCAAGGGTTCTTGCAGCAACTGCTCCCACTCTTAAGCATGGTCCTAAACCAGGTCCTTTAGTAAATGAAATCAAATCAACATCTTTAGGTTTAAGATCTGCTTCCATGTATGCATCTCTTATAGCATCTGCAATATAAGAAGAATGGAATTCTGATGCTTCTCTTGGATGGATTCCACTACCGTGCGGAGGCTTGTAGGTTCTTCTAACATTAGCTAATATTTCACCTGTATCAGTTATTATACCTATTCCCAACTTATCTGCAGAGCTTTCAATGCCAATGGAGATCATTTGATGAAAAACGCAAGTATCCATCTTTTAAAAACCTATTTTTCAAAACTTTTTAGATACATTTAATACTCTTAACTAGTAGAGTTTTGTTAATGCCAGAAATTTTACAAATTATTTTCCCATGGGATAAGGGCAATACAATAAGCAAGAAAAGGAACCATGAATTAGGAGAGTTTGTTGCTATCTTAGTTGTATTCTTTTATTACCTTCTATACATGTTTGGTATATCTGGAGGAGTGTATCCTTATCTAAGAACTGCAGACCTCCAATTCTTGGGAAAAATCAGTGATGGTGTCAATATTTTAGGTTACATTGCAAATAGATGGTGGTTGATCTTTGTACTTTTCTTTGTGTTTTTATGTGTTACAATTCTATTGACATTCCTATTAACACGTACTAGATTCAATAAATTAAGAGCATACAATGAAAATTTAAAGATAGATATGAAAACTTTAGGAAAACTAGACAAAATTCAAATCATTACTTTAGATATAGGAATTATAGCTCTTTTTTCAATCCTCGTTTTTGTTACAATTGAATTAATTACAATGGCAATAACGACAATAATTCTGTCCTTCTTTATTTCTAGTCTTATTACAAATTATGATACTCAATCTGTTAGTTTAGCTTATCTCATATTCTTGATTGTTCATATTATTGTATTTCCTCTCCTAGTCTTCTTATATAACTTCCAATCAAAAAGAAGATTAAAGGTAACATCAAAAACAGATATTGACGAATTCTTAAAAGCAGATGGAGAAGTAGACATGGAAAAATGGAAAGCAAAAACATGGGGGAAGAAGCCTTATAGTTATGATTGGGAAAGCGATGACTATGTTCCCATTACTTGTTTTTCCTGCGGATCTATTATTTCCAGTAATTTCTCCGAATGCCCTATATGTAATGCTGATCTATTAAAGGAAATTGAAGAGATAGACGCAGAATATGTTGCAGAAGATATTGAAGAAGACTCAGAGAGAGTGGAAGATGAAGACAGTCAGGAAAAAAATAATATTAAATCAAGAGAGTAACCTTTTTTCTAGCCTGATCGAGCTAGTAAAATAGTTAAAACGATGAAGCCGATAACCATAAGTAACAAAAAGGAAGTCATGGAAGCATTTTTCCTTTTTGCTTTTTTCAAGCATTTGGGACACAAAGTTAGTTTCTCTTCTTCTGTTTTTTTTGGCAGAAACATTGAAGAAATCGCATTAGTATGCCAGTAAGTCTCTACACAATCATGACAAATGTCATTTCCACAGCTATCACATTCTTTGAAAGCTTCTGTGGATTTATGTATATAACAGTATTTTGTCATTCAAATCACATTTAGCGCCTCAGCCAAAAGTCGATCATCATTCTTCAGATCGTTGCAAACACATCATTGGCACATGTAATTTATTCAAATGAGTTTTAAAGAATTACGATTTAGTTGTAACCATAGAAACGATTTTGTCTACAACAAGTTTTCTTACAGTATCTAGTGGGTTTAAATCTCTACTTGTCTCAACAACGGGCAACTTTCGAATTCGTGTTTCATTAACGATGTGATCGTGTATTTTTCTTATATCATTAAAATGAATAATCAAGTCATCTTTTTCTTTTGTGTACTGTGAACTCAGATTCTCTTTATGTAACAGAGGATCGGGAATTGAAATTGTCATGTATAATACATTTGGTTGTGAGAGGATATTTTCATCAAACAAAGCGGGTAGAAGATGTACTCCTTCAATTATGATAGATACAGATTCAGTAGCAGCTCTCGAAAGTACCGCCTCTACACCTAGATTAACATATTTGGAATGATTTTCAAACCCTAGTATCACTTCCTCAAATCTACTACTATAAATGGGTCGCAGAGTTTCATACGCACTATAAGAGGGGGAATGCAATTCAGGCATAACATCAACTGATAATATCTTCCGTAAAATGTCTCTCACAACATCGGATCCTATAACATGTTGAATACTAAGGTCACCAGCAATTTTCTGTGACAGAGTGCTTTTTCCAACTCCTATTGCACCAGAAATGAGAATCCATAAAGGCATTTTTGATGCTTTCCACTTTTCAACAAGCATATACTTATCTGCGCAGTCTTTACTATAACTGGATTTTAGAATGTCAAAAACAATATTATCAAGTTTTTCTTTTTCAACGGTCGTTACTTTAAGTTTAGAAATCTCGTTATATACTTGGATAGAGATTTCATAGCCAGTTGAAAAAGAAATTCCTAACAATCTAAGTTTTTTAGCTAATATTCCTCGAGAAAATAACTGTTTGTCTCTATCTTTAATGAATATTTGAGATTCTGCTTCCATAAAACTGTGCCTTCTATTTTCTCAATTCAGCGTTAATTAAAATACTACTCAAATTCCTATTTAAAAGCACCGGATTAAGAAATAAAGAAGATTTTTAAAAGTTCAAATCTACTAAGAAACAGTTATATTATTAGAGGGGATATATAATTTAGGTTAACATGAGTGCAGATCATCCTGATAATTTCCTTAAAATTCGACTTAGAAAGGACAGGTATGAGTATTTCTCAAAGGGTATATTGTCAACTTCTTTGCATTCTATTGGAATGGATTCCAACCTCGTTTTTGAAATTGCGAATAAAGTAGAACAAATTGTTAGTGAGGCTTCAGACCCTATTAATAAGGAAAAACTAGTTCAAATTATAACATCGGAAATTGAAAGTGTTAGCCCTAAAATTGCTGAAAGATATAGCGTATTTGAGGGAGAGCAAAGTTACAAACCTATTATCATTTTGCTTGCTGGAGTTCCAGGTATTGGAAAGAGTACTATTGCTTCACAATTATCCCAAAGATTGGAAATCACTAACATTATAGGAACAGATATGATAAGAGAAGTTCTTCGACAAACGATTTCATCAAAACTAATCCCTGAGCTTCATTCAAGCAGCTATGAAGCTTATAAAATGCTGAAACCTAAACTCAATCCTATTCTGAGACAATCCATAGTAGGATATGAGGAACAATGTCGTCATATTATTGTTGGAGTCGAATCTGCAATTCAAACTGCTCTTTATTCTAGAGAAAATTCAATCATTGAAGGAGTTCATTTAGCACCAAATCTACTAAATCCATCAGTATTATCTGAAACTCACGTAATAATGATTCTCTTTTATCTCGAAGATGAAGAGGAGCATAAAAGAAGAATCCAAGCAAGAGGTACTAAAGTAGAATTCAGAAAACCTGACAAGTATATTGCTGCCTTTACTGAGATCAGGAATATTCAAACCTACCTTGTTGAAGAAGCAACAAAAGCAAATATCCCAATAATCGAAACATCTGATGGTGGTAAAGCGTTAAACAAGATTATGGACAAAATCTGGGATAGGATAGTAAGGCTTGATAAACAAGAGAAAAAGAAGAAGAAGAAAAAGAAAACAAAACTTCCGATTAATCAGTAAATTTCTTTTTGCAGTTCAATGTAGGAATATAAACTAGTTCAATTTCGAAGACAACAACTGGAACCCAAATCTGGTTTATTTCCAATACACTAGGATGAATCTCTCCAATAATACCACATTCTTTTCCATCAATTAGTATTTTGCCACTTCTCCCCTCTGTAAAGGCTGGGTGTGATATTGTGTCGATTTTGTAATCTGTATTTAGCAGATCTAGCATCATATGTAATCGCTTATGAGCATCTTCAAAGCTAGATTCTGCTCCTGCAAAACTAAAAGCTGCATTTGTCTGTGTAGCAACTCTTTTACCAATAATCTTTACTACTTCACCAACCTCAAAAATTGATTGGGGATAGGTTTCATGAGTATTCTTTGACAGAACATCGATTAATAGGGGGAAGAGTTGGTCTCTTAGCACACTGTATGTTGAACTAATGGGATTTTGCAGTTTGACTAAATCTACTTTCGTCAAATTTACATTGGTAGTCAATATCTCTGGTTCAGTTAGTATATTGGAGAATATCTCGATACCTCCAGAGCCAACTAGAATATTTCGCACCTTGTTTTCGCTTTCAGTTTCCGGTAGAAGCCCCCCAGCAGTAATAACTTTCCACTTTGTTGCACCAATTTTATTGTAATCTAATGCTATTGCAATTTCCTCTGCTATATCAACCCAGTGTAAAATATCTTTTCGGTAAGGTGGAATTTCTACTTCAAGTTTAGACTTGTCTAGGGCCTTACATTCAAATCTTCTTTTCCTTAATTCTGCTATTCCTTGATCAGAAGTTAGATTAACACCTAGATATTTGTTAATCTTGTCTAAATCAACTGTTATTGTTTCTTTCTCCAGAAGAGGAGTTACAACATTTTCTTTTCTGATTTCAGGGGGGTAGACTATCTCAACACTATAGATATCTGAACCATATTCCACCATGGTTTGACATAGTATATTGAGAATAACATTAACTGTTTCGTAATTTGTTCCAGTTACTTCAATAAGAAATTCTTTGGTGTCTTCTGTTATTCTCCCTACATCATCACTGTTTATCACCGGGGGGAGAGAAAGAGTTGTTCCATTAGCTGAAAGAAGGATTGGATAATGTCCGTATCCCTTAACAATGTCACCAAATTCAAGTCCTTTCTCATGTTTATCTAATATTGTTGGTAAATCCATTTCTTCTTCATGTTCCAAAGGTACGAATTTATGTGATTTGTCAATCACCTTGTATTCAATTGGTGATTCGATCATTGAAAGGTTATACATTCCAATTGACGATCGTTTTCTTTTTCTTCCATATGAGTTATCAATTTTCTCTGAATGTTGCATCAGCTGCTTAATGGAATAATCAGTTAGATTAAGATTCTTTGCTATAGCACATGCAATATATGGACGAGAAGATGCAAGTGTTGGATCTACAATTACCTTATAATTGCTTCTCTTCACTTCATATTCAGGAATTCCTACTTCTTGTTCAAGGATTCCTTTGATTTCCCTGACCATTCCTTCTGGACACCATAAGTCTGGTCTAATACTAGTTTTTATATCAATTATTAGCATGTCTTCCTCTTCAACAAAGTCGTCGATTTCTGACTTTGCAAATGCTAGAAAATCATCTAATTCTTCGATAGTAACATCTATCCCAAGTAATTCTCTCATCTTCGTATAACTTGTTTTTATTGAAACCATAGTATCACCTTAAAACATCTTTGCCGAGCGTAACCACTCCATTTTATGACTGAATAATTCTCTTATGTCAGTTATTCCATATTTCACCATGTAAAGTCTATCAATATCTAATCCCCATGCAACAACAGGAACATCAATATTGAATGGTCTAACAACTTCTGGTCGAAAGATTCCAGCTCCACCAAATTCAATATTACCCAATTTGGGATCTCGACTACTAAGCTCAACAGAAGGTTCTGTGAAAGGATAGTAATCGGGTTTGAACAAGAATTTATCAGTTTCTGCTACATCTAGAGCAAAAGTTTCCAATATACCCAGCAGATCTCTGAATGTTATAGATGGATCTGCAACAATACCTTCAGCTTGATTAAATTCTGAAAGGTGAGTTGCATCAACAGTATCTGGTCTAAAACATCGAGAAATGCTGAAGTATTTCGAAGGTACAGTAAGATTAACTAATGTTCGTGCACTGACTGATGTACCGTGTGCTCTAAGAACTAATCTTGCACTTTTCTCAGGAGACCATTTGTATCTCCACCCTTTGCTTCCAGTATCATACCCATCCTCATGAGCTTTTTGAACGAGTTTGACGTGATTCTCTTTAGGAAGTTTTCCTAGCTTAGGATTAGCAACTCTATACACATCAGACCATTCTCGAGCGGGATGATCTTGTGCTTGAAATAGAGCGTCAAAATTCCAGTACTCCAACTCAACTAGTGGACCACGCATTTCTTGAAATCCAAAAGCAGCGAGCTTTTGTTTTACTTCATCAAGAAACTGTGCATATGGTTGTTTTCTACCGGGATAATACGAAGGGGGAGCAGCATCAAGGTTGTAAGATCTTAGTTTTGTTGTCTTCCATGACCCATCTCTAATCATTTCAGGTGTTAATCGGCTTATCTCAACAGTTTCTGTAATCATAGATTTGATTTTGGAATAAGGTATTATGATTTTTAAAATCGAATCCTTAATTTCCTCGAGAAAAACAAGATTTCTTTGTATCAACTCTTTTTGATATTCAGTAATATCTACTTCATTACCTTTCAATAGCTCGTTTAACATTTCTTGCATAGCTTTGTTGATTTCAGTTTTTTCATCAAGCAAAGACAGTTTACCTTGAATGATCTGAAGTAATCCTTGTTTCTTCAAATATCCTATACCTGCATTCATTTCTTGTTTATCGCATTGTAAGATTTCTGCTAATTCGTTAAAATTAAGCGATTGTTTATTCATAATTGCAGCTACAATCAGTCTTTCAATCAATCCTTTCTCTGCAGCTTGTCTTCCAGCATCTGTCAATCCATACTTCTGATTAACTATTGTAGTTCGTTCTACATATGCATTTGAAATTAAGAAAGAAAGAAAGTATTCCATTTTTCCACGATCAAGTTGCATTACTTTCTCAAGTTCTTTAATAGAAATTTCTTTTAAAGAACTAATTTTTTTATACAATTTGATGGCTTCAGGTGGTAAAGCTACTTTATCTTCTAAATTACTCATTGTATACCTCTCCTAATTCTATAGTTTAAAAAAATAATTACTGTTAACTTGTTTAGTTTGGGGTTTTCAGAAGATGCTATAGAAATTCCAAGTCACGATACGCCCCATCAAGTTTTGTTTAATGTCTTTAATCACAAAATTATATAAGAGTTTCTAATCCAAGATAATTGAGAAGTTAGTGAAATAAATTTAGTGGTTGGAATCAGAATCAGAATCAGGATCTTCTACATCCTCATATGAATCTTCATCAAAATCATCTTCTTCATCGGCAAAACCGCTTTCCACTAGCTCTTCTTGATGTTGATCTAAGATTTCATTTATGTCATATAATTGATCCAAGTCATCTTCCGAACTAACTTCAATTAGTAAAATCCAACCATCTTCGTAAGGACTTTCATTCAAAAGCTCCGGAGATTGTCTTAATTCTTCATTGATTTCTGTGATTGTACCTCCAATTGGAGACATAATGATTAAAGTATCTTCAATTGAATCAATTGATACTAGTTCCTCGTCTTTCTCTATTAGATATCCTGTTTCAGGAAAAGTAATTGCGATAATATCATCGAGAACATACTGAGTATAGTCAGTTATTCCAAGTTTGTATATGCCTCTACCTGTATCCTCTAACCAAACTGAAGTAGATTGATATAGAAAATGTTCTGGAAATCGAAAGCTGCGTTTCATGTCAGTCTAACAACTCGTTTCTATAGTATTTTTGAAGTTTTCCTTATTTATGTTTTTTTCAGAAATTCAAACAGTTAGAAAGCTTGGATGAAAAATTTGCAGAAGTATATTCGGTATTTCAGTTATATCATTGACAATAATATGGGGTTCTACACTTTCCAAGGGAAACCGATTCACTTCTGGATACTCCCCTAAAATTGCTATTGTTTTTATTCCAGCACCTTTTCCTGCCATTATATCTGTTATGAAATCTCCTACTATTGCTGCTTTATCTTTCTCTATATTAAGAGCATCTAAAGCAAGTAGTAGTTGATCAGGGTTAGGTTTGGTTAACTTAACATCATTTCTTGTATAAATGCAATCGAATTTATTGTAAATGTCAGGACAAGTTTTTTTCAGAGAGCGAGTAGTGGTTCTTGAAGCTGATGTAACTAAAGCTAAACTGAATCCTTGGTTTTTAAGATATTGTAAGGTCTCCAATACTCCATTAAGGGGGACAATTCTGAACTTTTTTCTAGATATGAGCATTAAACCTAAACGAAACATCACTCTTGCTGTTTGAAATCGATTAAGATTGCAAACTTGGCAAACCTGAATTAAACCTTTAAGCATCAAAGTGCTGCCTCTACCACCATGTACTAGAAGTAAAGAGGAACTTTTCTCTTCAATTGCAGTTTTATCATAATCTGGTTTTATAGTTGAGATTACTTCCTCTAATGGGTCAATCCACCTAGACTTTAAACTAAGAATAACACCGTCCATATCAAAAAGAAGAGCATAATTTCTCCAGTTGGATTGTTCGTTCATGATACTCAATAAATTATGCAATAAAGTCCTTTTATATTTACTCTTATCACCTATCTTAGACGTTTTCTTAGTAAGAAGGTATTGTCAACTAGTTCAAACAGTTTCGTAAGAGTTACTTCAATAGGAGATTTATTGAAGTATTCAAGAGAGACGCTAATAGTTACTTCTTTATAATCCTTAATGAATTTGAAGAGTTTCTGGCTGAAGCTATCTAACTTTGCAGCATCTTTTTCTTTTAAAGGATTAATAGAGAGAGGATGAAGAGTCCAGATGAAGATATCTTCAGAGAGTCTATCTACGATAGCTCTAGAGGCTTGTTCAAAAACATCAGTAATACCATCCCATTGTCCCTCTAATGTCCCTTGGAATTTCTTTGCGAACCAGTTAATGAAACTAGCCAAACCCTCTTCAACATCAACAGAGATATCTCCTGTACTAAAGAGATAAGTAGTTATGTTCTCAGTTGATGAACTTGAAACACAGAATTGTCCATAATCAATTTTACGAACAGCTTGAGCTTTTCCTCCACTAATTTCTCCACCCATTCCTGAGACAGCTTGCAAAAAGCCAGATACGAGAGAAGAATCTACAGTCATTGTTTCACCCAGATCCCATTCATAAATAGGAAGTCCAGTATCATTATGAACTACTATCACTTTTCTCAATGATAAAACACTTGTAAGAATCTTTGATATTTTATCCAAGTATCGTTTCTTCTTTGCACTTCTTCTTTGCTTTTTAGGTCTGATTACTGCAAAATAAACAGTTAGAGTTATGAATAAAATAGCCACTAGGGCCAAACCTATAATCATGTATACTGTAAATTCTTGGAATAAATAGGTTAAGAGAGTAGCAAAATCAGGTGAGATAGGATAAAGACTAGGATTATTGCTAAGAGTCGTAGACTCTATAACCGCCCCATTTGTCGGAGTGTGAGTGACTGTATAGTAAATTTCCCCTACCATCCAAGGAATATATATTTCTTCAGATAACCCTGTATAATCACTCCCTATTTCCACTTGTATTGAATAAGTTACTCTTGTTCCATTTGAGAAGACAAATGTGTATTCGATTGTAACAAAATCACCTACAGGTGATGGGGCATATTTGATATCCACTGATGATAAAGCTTGAAGATCTGCTGAGGAGAGATTCGCTAAAGATATTTCAAATTGAATAGTATTCAATTGTTGGACTGTACCAACTATTTCCACATCAATATCATAGGTTATCTTTTCATAAACACTTATGTTTATGATCCATGTTTGATTTTTAAAACCGTGTTTGAAGAAGATAAGCTCTATGGTGTAATTCGCCCCAGCTATCAGAGATTCATTGAAATAAACAATAATTACATAATTATCGGTTCTTTGAGAATAGGTAACTGATAGAATTTCATCTGTAGTACCATTAATAATATTATATTCAAATTCTGCTCCAGGGATGAAATCTCCTTCTTCAGTCTCATAGACGATTGTGAATTCACTTTCTTCATCAGCATAAATAGTATCTTGATTCTGTGAAGAAGGATCAATGGCTGTTGGATGAATCGATACAATTATCATTATTATCAAAGTTTGATTCTCAAAACCATGTTTATAGAATGTAAGCTCTATTTGAAAACTCGTAACTGGAACAATACTACTGTTAATGTAAACATAAACAACATAGGTATCAAGTATTTGAGTTAAAACAACATCTAGTATTTCTGTTGATGTACCATTAGTTGAGTAACTAAGTTCAGCACCACCGATGAAAGTATCTTCAACAGTCTCATAGATGATTGTGAATTCGCCATCTTCATCAGTATAAACAGAGTCTTGATCTTGAGAAGTAGGATCAATAGCTGTTGGGTGAATAGTTATTGTAACTGTAATTATGATGAAATTAATCTCATAACCATATTTACTAATTGTCATATTAAACAAAAACACATAACCTGTAGCATTAATTTCAATTGGATCGAATGTAATTTCATAAAATGATCCCACTTCTACCAAAGTAATAATAAAATAATCTTGAACAGTTAAGGTACTGTTATCTGCTGCAAAATCAATATCTACTGTAGCTGTTAAAATCGCCTCTAGATTAACTTCATCTGTATAATTTAAATACACCTGATCTGTTTGATCAGCGTAGAACGTAGTTTCTGTATAATCAGAATCTACTGAAGTTGGTATTTCTTGAACAAGGATATAGACAGTAATTATTTGCGGTTCATATCCAGGTTTTTCTAATGTAATAATCAATTCATAATATCCTAAATCTAATATCGTAAGGATAGTTATTGTTGTAATATTGTCTAAAAAGCTGTAAGTTGGAATTACAATTACAGTTAAATTACCAGAAAAGGATGCTAGAGGATCAGTGATATTAACAAAAGAAATATTATCCCAATACATAATCTCAATTGACGTTCCTTCACCATAGTAAATTATAATGTTTTGATCTGCACTATCGACTAACATTGAATCAGTGGAAATTGAAAGCACTTGTATTTCGAAAATTATACTAGCAGTTTCATATCCAGTTTTTCCAATAGTGATATTGATTTCTATTCCTGAATGGTCGAAATCATTATTAATAAATGAGACATTATACCTTCCACTTCCAATGTATACATAGCCTAAAGTATCATCAAATGAACTTGAATTACTAGTAATTATCACGAATGTTCCAGTTCCAACATTGATAAGTTCTACATGAGTTATATCATTGAATTGCACTACTATTGAGGTCGTATAACCTACATACACTTCTGTTGGTGTAGTAACTTCTGTTAAACTAGTTTGGATAGTTAAAACGCTTAATTCTCCTAGTAGATAACTAGTTTTAGATTCGTAGTTTGATAAACTTATATCAACAGATATATTGAATGAACCAACTGAAGGATTATTGTTAGTTACAGTAACATAGTAAGTATCCCCAATAAAGTTGTAACTGAAGTCGATATTCGATACACTTGCAGAAGCAACAACATTAGCTCCAAGCAATGCTGTTGTATGGTTAGTATCCATAAATCTGAATGAAAATGTTACATCATGATATAGATAGATTGTTGTGGGGTATGCAATCTTTTCTATCGATGTCTTGGGAGCTGTAATTTCGAAAGTATATACAGCTGAGACAAATACTTCAGAATAACTTGCCTGGTAGTTATTCAGATTTATGGAAATTTCTACTGAATAAAGACCCGTGTACAGATTATTCGTCGATGTACTAATATTAAGAATCCATTGTTCTGTTGGTGCTTGGTAAGTAAAATTATAATCAACAGGAGAAGAAAGTGGAAAATCTGTTCCGTTGGTAATTGTGACATTCATGTCATCAGGAGCTAGACTCAAATTTGAAGAAGCTGTTACATCATACAGATTCATGTAATACAATACATTGTTTGTATAATTTGTTTGAAAATTAGTATATTCAGGAACAAGAGACAGTTCATAGAAAACTGTTAGCGTGAAACTTGATGTTTGATTCTCCAGAAAAGCTCCTGTACCAAGAAGATCAACTGTATATGTTCCAACATCCATGTTTGCATCAATTAATATTGACGTATTATAATCAGGAGCATAATCATTGAAATCATCATTCTTGTTCCAAGTAGCATTGTGAACTGTGTAAGATACAGTAGCAGAAGGAATCAGATTTTTAGTTCCTGTTGTATATGGTTCACTAATATTATAATATGAACCTCTTACTAGAACGGAATCTAAACCTATTCTGGAAATATCTGAGGTTGTCCATATGTTACTTCCTGGTTCAGTTTCCCATTCGAATTCGAAAGCTGTTTGAGATTGTACAACAATTCTTAAGGAGTAATATCCAGCTTCAGTTCCATTTTGCCAGAAAACTGTAGCTGTCCAGAAACCTGCCAAGTCTGACTCACTAGCTGAAGGATCAAAAGTTATGGTTGATTGATAGTATCCAGCGCTCGAGTTTAGGATCCCTCCTAGTGTATAAGATGAGCTATCTGTATAAATAAGGTTAGCTGGTAATGAGCTTTTAATAGGAATGATTAGCCCATTTGCATCGTAAAGCGTATAATTCAAACTTCCCGTTGTTTCATTTGTTGGAACAGTAGCACCATCAGTCTGAACGGTGACAGCTGCCGTAATATTTGAACCACCATATCCATACGAATCTGTTACATCACCTATCCAATGACCTAGAAAATACCTTTCTGTTTGTGATATGTCATCTGATAACGTGAGTGAATTGACGTAATTAGGACTTGATGTTGACAATTTCCAATTTCCAGCAGAATTATTTGCACTCAATAGCATAAGATATCCATTGGATTCCCAACTCCCCGTGAGTGTGTTTGTATCATTATAATAAAAGGTAAAAACACTATTCCAATCCGTTGGAGTTTGTATAAATTGCGTTCTATTCAAGTTTGAGTAAGGAGAAATGTCAATACTGTTTGTTGTCCAATTTATATCCCAAAGAACATTATAGGCCCAATATGAAGAATTGGATGCGCTCAGCTGAGCATAAACGTCATTTCCAGAATATAATTTTGAAAAAGTATAACTATTATTATAAGTTATTTGTACTGATGTATTTGCAATTAATTCATGAGTTCCAATCGTTGTGATAGAAGCTGTGTTTGTATTGATATTTATTCCATTATCTTTCAGGTTTACTTCTTCAGGAGTTGCAAAGATTATTGAATCATTATTACTATCAACAGGATGTAGATAATTTATTAATTCTAAATCATATGCTGTTGGTGTACTCCATAACCCTGGAAAGCCTGTCACCCTATATAGAGTTTTACCACCATCTACACCATCTGAAGTGTGATCATTTTTTGCCCACTGGAAATGTCTAACAGCATCAGTAACATCGATTTTAGACAAATTAGCAACTATATAATATGCACCCTTGGTTATTTGAACATCAGTAAAATCAAAATATTGAAGACCAGCATCGGCGTATTGGTTTGATTCAGAAAATGGATTTGAAGTGCAATTGCTAATTACATTTGTCATATTTGGCTTTCCATCACCACTATTTGCACTGACTAAATGTAATGAAAGCTCATAATCCTCTAATAAGTTTATAATACCAACATCGTAAGTTAAAAATAATTTACTACCATAGAAAAGAGCATAATCCCATTCCACTTTAAACTCTTGAGCAAAAGTATAATAGTCGTCCCTGTCGAAAGTTACTACTCCATCATAATCATCTTCTACAGTATAATAATCAAGCAAGGATTCTATTTCTGTTATACTGTAATTCAAAGTTTCATTTGTATAATCCCCTATGTTGCTTATTGAATAACTTTCATTGATTATACCAGTATCAGAATAATTAGTTAGATTCATTGCCCCAGAATCATAAACAGAGAGCGCATCTTCTATTGTAAATTGGTCGCTTGTTTCACCAGATTGAGTAATTGGTACGTAAGGAGAACCAAGTTCTTCTGGTCTAATGTCATTTTTAATTGATGGATCACTGACGGTAATCGTAGTAATTAGATTATCATTTGTATGTGAATCACGGTTTGCATTAAAATTGCTAACAGAACTACCAACCATGTATGCTTGAGATACAGGTGTTATCATTGCTATTATGAAAAGGGTAAATACAATTTGATAATAAGACAATTTTCTTAACTTTCTTACAATAGTAGGGAGCTTCATTAATTATCTCATACAATAGTATCTTAAATATTCTTCGTAAAAGGCTGTACAACGAAGAGCAAAAAATTCAATGTTTCAGTTACCTGGAAATATGCCTAAAATCCTTCTAAAGCCTGAAGGAACGAGAATCTCTGAAACAACAATGGCACCTTCGGTTGAGATGTCTATTAGATTGAAACTGTTCTCAATTGAAGCTGTTTTTTGCGATGAAATAGTATTACAGTTAACAAAAGCAGTTTTTTCCACCCGAGTACAAAAAGCCCTTCCAAGATGACCAGACAGAACAAGATTAACTTCTGTATCGGTGAGCATGCGCAATACATCTCCTGCATCTTCTAAAGCAGAGGTTTCTATCGTATTTGGTATTGGTATCAAGTGGTGGTGCATCACAATAGTATGGAATTTCTCTTTTGCTTGCATTTTTGTATGATAGACATACCTTACAAGCCTATTCTGTGTAGTTCTACCTACAACACCTATTTCTGTTTCTGGTGCAGAAGTATTCAGCACGTAGAAACATGATTCATCTTTTTCAATAGTATTTTCTGTGTCAAAATATTTGTGTAATAGAGTTTCTCCATATCCTCGTAAATCGTTTGGTCCAGGGCAGAAAATTAATTTATCTGAATATGGAGTGAATGCTTGAACAGCAACATTATAATCTGCTGATCTTCCCTTTTCAGTCAGATTTCCACAGTGGATAATCATATCCGGATTTGTTGATTCAACAAGTTCCATGCCTTTCTTAAACAATTCAGATTGGTTTTGATTGGATGCACCAAAATCAGTCCCAGAGAGCTGAGCCAATCTAAGCCATTTACCTCCTGTTGAATTAACCATACGGAAACGTCTAGTGATGGTTTTTAGCTCAGTTCTAATCTCTTCTCTTGTTGTATCTTGGATTTTAACCTTGATATCTTTCTCTGGAGTAATTTCTACATAGTTAAACGA
>BPTM01000145.1 GCA_023705945.1 Candidatus Heimdallarchaeota archaeon | reverse complement strand
CTTGGATTTTAACCTTGATATCTTTCTCTGGAGTAATTTCTACATAGTTAAACGAGCGCTTGCCTCCGCTACGAGTCTTATAACTTGAAGCACTTCCAGCAGATATGATAATAGTATCCTCAACTTTGTAAACATTTGGATGATGTTTATGTCCTGTAAAAACTGCATCAATTCCATTATCAAGGAGGATTGAAAGCATGTTTCCAGCATCAACTGCATTAGACCTTTCTCTACCAGTTTTAGGGATGGGTAATAAATGATGGTGAAATCCAACAAGCTTCAGTTTTGCTTCGTTATATTTGGATAAAATCTTTTTCGTGTAATCAAGGGCTTCTCTACCAAAACGACCACCATCTCTATCAGGGATACAAGAATCTAATCCAATAAACAATATATCATCAGCAAAATCATGAAACTCTCTTGGACCTATCATCTTTTCCCAAACCTCAAAACCTCCACTTCTACTATCATGATTTCCTATAATCCAGTAGGACTTTGGAGAAATTATTTCCTTCCTTAACTTACTGGCTAATTCAAATTCCTCAAACAAACCATCTTGAGTTAGATCACCTGAGAATATAGAAAAATCATGAGGAGTACTATTAATTGAATTTACTGTATTGTCGAAGTCTTTAACCATGAATTGGGGCCTAGGAGTTATATGGGTATCACTAAAGTGAACAATTCTGATAGGTTCATCCATTGTGATAAGTAATAATGTTTAGCTAATTATTTCTTCCGTTAGGGTTAACATTATTTTGTTGAGAACTTTCGAAATATTTAACTTTGAATTCAATCTAGATTATTATAATGACTTTAAGAACCTATGAAATGGATGACTCAGTTTCAAGTGTAATGACAAAGGGAATTTTGTACATCGAATCTAAGAAAAAACTAGATGAAGCAATACAAATAATGTCTGACTTTGACGTTGGATCTTTAGTTGTAGCTGAAAAAAATGATGCTGTTGGCATTCTTACTAGTAAAGATATAATTAAGATGATTGCAAAGGGAAAGGAGCTCAAGAGCATCAAAGTAAAAGACATAATGCAAGGTCCTCTTATTAGAATATCCGGTTATGAAACAATCTCGTCAGCATTATTAAAAATGAAAGAACAGAAGATTAACCATCTCATAGTTGTTGATGGAGATAAAATAATTGGAATGATTAATCCATTAAATCTGTTAATATAGATGTCAATTGATAACATTATTTCATAAAGAAATTCAAGAGTAGGATCAAACTGAGTAATCAAAAAGAAAGCCTATCCGCAGATACTGTAAGAAGAAAACAGAAGTTAAAAACAATACTCTCTACAATAGGTGAGGGACTACAAGAAACCTTCAAAGCTCATATTCTTGAAAAAACGGGAGAGAAAGCAAATCATATTTCTATAGCTAAGGTGTCTTCAACAGAGAAAGGTACTTCAAAGTCAAGAGTTCATTTCGTCACTTATTCTCTAAATTCTGATGTTGGAAAACATCTTGTAAATGTTGTTGTGAAATTTTCTTCGGACGAGATAAGGTTTGAGAAAGAAATTAGAAATCATTCAAAAATTGCAAAAGTTTCTGAGGTTTTTAGTGGCGTTCATGTTCCAAAGATACTCTACAAAAGCTCGCAAAACAAATGTATTATCTATGAAGGCATTGATGGGTTGAGTTTTCGTGATGCAAAACTTGACTTAAAGGATAAGGATTTACTAGCTGGGCAAGCTTTAGCAGCTATCCATGGTATTGAAACTGCTAAATTAGAAGTAGAGCCTTACAAGAAATTAGTGTTATACCTTCTTTCAGTTTTAGAAGACCCTCAACTAGAAGAAGAGATTCTGGATTTGATGTTACCTTATTTCAAAGCGATGGAAAAATCAAAAGGAGCAACAAGGATTCATGGAGACTACCACCAAGGAAATCTATTGTTTTCATCAAAGGATATAGAATTAGTACAAAAGGGCTCAGATCTAATAAACACAAGTGTGAAAGTATATGTTATTGACCCTGAATTTCTCATGGAAAGTAGAGACAGAAATGAGGACATTGGAACATTCTTTGCAAAACCCTGCATAAAGGAATTTCAAAAATCTGGCAGTATTAAAAGCACAAAAAGCAAAATCAGCTCGTTTATTGAAGGTTACAACAAGATTCTTAAGAGGATAGGGTCTGATCAACTGTTAAGCGACATATATCCTTCAGGCTTAACTATAGACTTTCATATTGCGTCTTATGTTCTTTATAACCTAACAGATAAAATTCTAAGTAATCAATTAACAACTTATTCTGAAGAAATAAAGGACAAAGTGAAATTATTGAAGATTATATTAAAAGAAGGACCTTTTTAAAACAATTAGAAAGTCTATTTGATGAAAGTTTTAGATAAAGCCCATTTAGTTCTAATGAAGTTTAGAAGCTCAAAATATAGTTTGCTCTCTGAGGTTGAGATTAATTCTAGACCACTTGTGCTTGGATTATAAGAAACTACAACGAAGTAATTTTCACCCTTATAACTTATCTCAACTAATGCTGTAATTCCTTCAATAACTGATAAATCACCAAAAACTAATGTAATGTTGTGTAGTGTATTGATAATTTCTAGCATATCCCTACCAATAATCTGCTCTAAAATCACCATATCGGATTTGAATTTTCCAATACCAGTTGCATCTTTAAAAATAGTCTCCAGTTCTGTTTTATGGTCTTCTGAAACAAATTCAAACTCAACCTGAATAGTCTGTACGTTTCCTAGATAATTGATTCTTTGTAATTGATTTGCTAAATGGTAGATTTCAGGAGAACTTTCACTTGTATGACTCACTGCTAAATCACTCTGGAAAACATAATATGTATTAATCATTATTAAATTTTCTACTAGAATCAATAATTAATTAGATATGTATCTAAATAATATGAGAAAAATATCTAACAATATAAACAAAATTGGGATTTTGATATCGCGGATAGTTTATCTAGGATTTATAGGGCAATGGCGGATGAATTTCTGAGATTGTTTTTATAAAGGTAGTACATCCGTTAATACATAAGCAAGGGGATTTGCATGACGGAAGAAGAAATACCAGTATCGGGAAAAAAACTTTTATCCATTTTGGAGAAAAAAGGACCATTAACTCAAAAACAACTAATAAAAGCTTCTGCAATTCCTGCTAGAACAGCAAGATATGCATTAAGAAGGTTAATTGAACTAGGGTTAATTGTGAAACGAAGCAATCTAAATGACATGAGATCGGTGTTTTACTTTATAGTAGACAACTGAGGAGGTCGGTTTTCTACAGTTTGTAGAAAACAAAGCCCTTTTTTTCTTTTTATTTTTATGTAATTTAAGTTTCTTTACAGATAAACTTATTTTGTCGAATGCAAAATTATTTACATGAGTTTAGAAAAATGTGATTTAGCAATTGTTGGTTCTGGTTTAACTGGTATGTCTGCAGCCTTAGCAGCTTATGGTAGGAACCCTGATCAAATCATTAAAATTTTCGGTATTCCTTTCGATTCAAACACTGCAAAAAAAGGAGAAATTGAAAATATACCAGGTGTTAAAAAGGTAGTTGGAGTAGATTATATTCAGCAGATAATCACTCAAATCGAGAACTTGAATGCAGAATTTGCAAAAGAAGATGAACCAAATAAAATAGAATTCATAAACGAAGATGTAACATCAATAGCAAAAAATGTTACTCATTTTCAATTGATTACTGATTCAAGAAACATTGAAGCAAAAGCTGTCATTATTTCTTCTGGTCTTCCTGAACTCAAGCATACAATCAGGGGAGAAGACAAATTTGTCCATAAAGGTGTTTCCCACTGCGCTGTTTGTGATGGTGCACTTTTTAGAGGTAGAAAAGTCGCTATTATTGGTGAAGGGAATTTTGTAGCAAGAGGAGCTTTGTTTCTTAGAAAGTATTGTCGAAATGTTACAGTAATCTGCCCAAATCCCACTTTGGACGCTGACAATAGATTTCTAAAAAAACTTTCAAAATCACAAAATGTATCGTTCAAATATAGTATTGATTTGGAAACAGTAGAGATCTTTGGTTCACAAATTGTAGAAGGGTTAAGATTTCAAAAAGATGGAGAGAATAGAGAATTGACAATAAACGCGGTTTTTGTTGAATTGAAAGATAAACCTGATCTAACTTTTCTCAAAGATATTTCACTTGATATAACAGAAAATGGATATATCATAAAAAATGCAAAAAATGCTACAAATGTCGAAGGAATTTTCACTGCTGGTTCTATTAGTGGAGAAATGGAGTATATTCCAATATTGATGGGTGATGGATACAAAGCTGGTATTTCTGTTACTGATTATTTGAAAAAATAAGGTAGCACCATGCACTTTGGAATTATTTTTATATTTCATTTAACATTCTAAAATGTGAAGCTAGCATTTATTTTCGCACATCCAGATGATGAAACGTTTAGTACAGGTGGTACTATTGCCAAATACTCCTCTATGAGCCATATAGTAAGTACTCTGTGTTTATCATCAACAGAAGATAGAAAAACGGAATATTTAGATGCTACAAAAAAGTTGGGAGTTCAAGAATCAAAAATACTGGATTATAACAATGTAGCTGATTTTGAGACAAAAATAAAAAAAGAAGTTATTAATTTTATTCTTGAATTTCGCCCTGAGATTATTGTGACCCATCTAGCTGAAGATTATCATATTGATCATAGAACGGCATATCACATTGTTAAAGAAGCGGTAGAATGGGCTGCACATGAAACACAATACGACAATTCACATCTTGTTTCTAAATTGTATGTAACAGAAACTACCATCCTTATTCCCAATCCACATATTCTCGTTGATATTTCTGCATATTATAGTATTAAAGAGAACGCTATCAAATGTTATTCAACGCAGTTAAGTAAAGGAGGAGAAGGTTTCTATATTAAATTCCACAAACACAGAACGCTCATGCGAGGAACTCAAGCTTCAACAGAGTATGCAGAAGCTTTTCTTGAGGTTCCCCTAAAAAAGAACAGTCCATTTTTCAAAATTAAACATTCGGAGCTTTAATATGGAAGAGAACATTACTTTTCCTGAGATTCACCACTTCATTAATTTCCTATCGCCTCAGGAATATGAACTTTATGAAAAAGAAAAAAAGGTTTACCAAATCAATTCTTTGACTACACAACATAAAGTATTAAGAAAGATTTTAGAAAACACCGAGAATCCTTCCGATATTCTTCTTTTCATCATTGGTAAAGTTCTTCATAATTTAGTGGAATATGATAAAATATACGAATTATGGGACACTTATAAGTCGGTTTACATTCTATTCTGGTTGGGGTTAACTGAATACAAAAAAGGCAATTTTGTAGAAGCTGAAAAGCATTTCACGAAAGCAGTTTTCTCAGATGATCCATTACTAAAAATTGAAGGAAAAATTGGTTTAGCAAGAATTTCAGATAGAAAAGGCAATAAAAAAGATGCCTCTGTTCTTTTCAAACAAGTCTGTAATCAATTAAATGAAGTTAAAAATGATGAACGTAAGAATCTATTCTTGGATGCAAAGTTCAGAGGGATATATGGTGAACTTTGGGTTCAGAGAACCGAAAGAAATGTCGAAGAGATGATAGAGCAAGCTAAAGGATTGTTGAAGGAAGCTGAAAACTACGCTGATAGAATCCACATAGCAGATATTAATATGTTATTAGGGATATATTACAAGTATCTTGGAAACTGGAATATTGCCAAAGAGCACTTTGAAATTTCACGTTCTAATTTTAGAGATCTTAATAATCTTAGAGGTGAAGTTGTAGCCCTTTCAAATTATTCAGAAGTTGAAAGGATGGAAGGGAAACTAGACAGTGCTTTGGGTAGATTATTGAGCATAGTTTCATTTTATAAGCAGTGGGATGATAAAAGATCACTAGCCATAGTCTATTCATCGTTAGGTCAGATTTACGCTCAAAAAAGACAATTCAAAACTGCTATTCAAGAGTTTACAAAGTCAAAATCAATCTTGAAAGAAATTGATGCAACTGATGAACATGTAGACTATGCCTTAGCAGAGCTACTTATTGAACAGAAAGAATGGAAGGGATTCAATGAAATCATGGCAGAAATATTGAGGAAGAGGACAGAAACTGAAGTTTCTCAAAATCCTACATTAATGTTTCTCTATGGAAAGAAAGAAATTCAACATCTAAACCTTTCAAAAGCGAAAAGTTATCTTAGTACAGCTCTCAAACTAGCTGGAGAGAAAAGTCTGGATCACCTTGGTGCAAAAATTCTGATTGTATCACTACAAACTATTCTATATAATCACATTTCCCAACCAGAAGAATACAGTTTAATTGAAGCAAGTAAATTCATTGAAGAATTAAGATTATTCATCGAAGAAACACAGAAAGAAACAATCTTCATGCATTTGATAGAGGAGATCGATAATTACAACAACAAGATTGGTCAAGAGAAAAAAAAACCAAAACAAAGAACTCTTGTTTTAGAAATGCAAAAAGTGATAAAAGAGTTAGCAGATTTAATTAGATATAGCACCATTCTTGGTAAAGAACCAGAGCTTGTTTTGCCAAATCAAATAGTAGTATTACATCGATCAGGCATTCCCATCAAAAGATACGTAAGATCAGAGAGAATTGTAGATGATATTCTATTATTTGGAGGAATGGTTAGAGCAGCTCAAGATATTGTCACAGAGGTTTTCACAAAAGAGGCTGGAAAAGTCATGAAAATAGACTATGGAGAAGATATAATTATCTTAGCAGAGTTCGGTGACAAAGATACAGGTATTGTTGTGATTACCTCAAAAGATACTTTTCACCAGAGAAGGTCTCTACATGAAGCAGTAAAAGATCTAAACAGGGTAATTTTACCACAACAGTTCCACGGGGATATTGAAGTAAAGAAAGAAGAACAAATTGATGATATCGTTAACAAATGGTTTGGAGAAGGGTACAAAGGGGAAAAAGGATAAAATGTGGCGGGCCAGACAGGATTCGAACCTGCGACCAACTGCTCCGCAAGCAGCTATTCTATCCACTGAACTACTGGCCCATGTTTAACGACATTTTCAATCTTATCTAACTACTCTTTATAGTTTTCGTTCGAATTAAGAGAATAGTATTTTTCATAAATTTATTGTAAGAAAAACTTGAATATCCAATTTTTCTAAAAAATTTAAATAAAAAGGAGTTATTTTCATAATAATTTAGCCTTGTAAGTGAAATTTTATTAATTACTTGAATAGGTGAAGATATAGTACTAGTATGAAATCACATTTTATTTGAGGTGACAGAGATTACAGAAATTATTGATAACAAAAGAATCAAGGCCTTACTTGCTAGAGAAAAAAATATAGAAAGATTCAATTTGAACACATATATGCTACCAATTGAAGGTCCATCAGGAAGAACTGTGACTATTGGCGGAGAAGAATATATTATGCTTGGATCTTACAGCTATCTTGGTCTTATAAATCACCCCGAGATAATCAAAGTTGCTCACGAAGCACTTGATAAATATGGGAGTGGAGCAGGTGGGGTTAGACTACTAACAGGTACTACTGATTTACATAAAAAGTTAGAAAGTAGAATTGCTGAATTCAAACATACAGAAGATGCTATAACTTATAGCAGTGGTTATGTTACTAATATGTCACTCATTTCAACATTACTTGGAAAAAACGATCTTGTTGTTATAGACAAATACGACCACCAGAGTATTTATGATGGGTGTATACTTTCCAAGGCAGATTGGAAACGTTTCAACCACAATGATTTGGCAGATTTAGATAGGGTTCTAGAAGAACACAGAAAGAACTACGAACGGGTTTTAGTAATAGTTGATGGTGTTTATAGCATGGATGGAGATATTGCTCCCATGCCAGAATTAGTTGAAATAGCTAAAAAACATGACTCTTTCACCATGGTTGATGAAGCACATGGACTCGGTGCAATTGGACCAAATGGTAAAGGAATAGATGACTACTATGATATGAAACCAGGTTCTATTGACATCATGATGGGCACTCTAAGTAAAGCAATTCCATCAGTTGGGGGGTATGTTGCTGGAAATAAAAAGATGATAACCTATCTCAGATACACTTCTAATGCTTTCGTTTTTAGCGCTGCACTACCTCCTGTCATGATTGCAGTTGCATTAAAAGCTCTAGATATAATAGAAGCTGAAAAAGATCGCGTTCAAGCTTTACAGAAGAATATTGCTACATTCATCACTCGTGTCAAAGAAATGGGTTATGATACTCTCAAAAGTAAAGATACACCAATCGTTCCAGTAATTATAGGAGATGATATTAAGACCTTCAGATTTGCTAAAAAAATGAAAAAAGAAGGGATATTAGTACCTCCAATTGTTTATCCAGCTGTTCCTAAAGAAAGTGGGAGATTACGTTGTTGCGTGATGGCAACTCATACAGAGGATGATATGGAAAAGATTCTTAGTGCAATAGAGAAAGTTGGTAAAAATATGAAAGTCATCTAAATTCAGCTGTTTTTTTCATTTATCGTAGACAGTTAATTTTATTTGCTTCTGTTAGTAATAGTAGTTGAACGAGGCGAAAAGGCAACTTCGGCTTTAGCTGAGGAACCTCCTGACTCCAA
>BPTM01000144.1 GCA_023705945.1 Candidatus Heimdallarchaeota archaeon | reverse complement strand
CCAAGGACATATATGAGTATTATATAGCAAAAAACAAGTAATTAGTTGAACTTGACAAAAATTAGGAGAAAATCTAAAATGAAGCGGTTTGATGATAGAAAACTGAAACCAAAACTCACACCAATGATGCAACAATGGCAACAGATAAAGAATCAATACCCAGACTATGTATTATTCTTTAGAGCTGGTGACTTCTACGAATGTTTCAATGAAGATGCAAAAGTCGCTTCTGATATTTTGAATATCACTCTAACTGCTCGTACTGTTGGAGAAAAGAAATTCCCTCTTGCTGGAGTGCCTTATCATGCTGTTGATGCATACATAGCAAAAATGGTTCAATCAGGCAACAAAGTAGCAATTGTTGAACAGCTAGAAGATCCTAAATTTGCTAAAAAAATAGTTAAGAGAGGAGTAGTACAGCTCGTAACAAGGGGAACAATCACTTTACCGGAATCTCTTGGAAAGAGCAAAAACAATTACCTTGTTGCAATTAAAAGAGAACAAGGGATCTATGGATTAGCTGCACTTGATTTATCTACTGGTGAATTTCTAGTTACTGATTTCGATGAAGAGAACGCTGTTAGTCTACTAGAAGTTGAGTTATCACGATTAAAACCTTCGGAAATCCTTGTTGAAAATGATTTATGGAAATCTCTGAATATTTACTTGGACATGCAACTATGTACAATTACTTACAGAGATGATTTCTTCTTTGATTCTGAGCAAGGAAAAGAAAACATTTGTAAACATTTTAATGTATTAAGTTTGGAAGGTTTCGGGATTGGTGACTATAATCCTTCTACTGGCTCGGCAGGAGCAATTTTGAGCTATTTAAAGGAAACACAGATGAGAGAAAATTTCCTTAATATCACTAAAATCAGCCCCATTATTAGTCAAGACTACATGATCTTGGATTTAAGTACAGTTAGAAATCTTGAACTTATTGAAAATTTGCGTGACAGGACTGAGTATGGAACTCTTAGGCAAGTAATAGATAATACGAAAACTTCTGCTGGTTCTCGATTATTAACTTCTTGGATTCTTCGACCTAGTCTAAAACATTCTACTATTCAAACACGAATCGATTCTACTAAGGAATTGTTAGATGATAGTATTTTGCGTGATGAAATTCGAGATATTTTGAGTAGAATGAATGATCTTGAAAGGCTTATCAGCCGTGTATGTTTGGGTAGAAGCAAACCTCGTGATCTATTGGCACTAAGACATTCCTTAGAATTAATACCTTCACTAAAAACATTACTCTCTCAAACTAAAACCTCGTTACTCCAAGAAACTAGAGACAACCTTGATCCTGTTCAAAATGCAGTTGAAACTATTGCTACAGGAATTGAAGATGAGGTTCCCACTAGTATCAAGGATGGTAATGTGGTTAGAGAAGGGTATAATGATGAGTTAGATGAATTAAGGAAAATACAAAAAAGTGGTAAATCTTTTCTAACTTCATTAGAAGCTAGAGAGAAAGTTAAAACAGGTATAAAAACTCTCAAAGTTAGATTTAACAAAGTATTTGGTTATTATATTGAGATACCTAAATCTGTTTCAGAAAATGTACCATCTGAATACGAACGAAAACAAACATTGGTTAACGCTGAAAGGTTCATCACTCCTGAATTAAAGGAGTATGAGGAAAAAATACTAAATGCAGAAGAGAAGATATTGGTTTTGGAAGAAAGATTATTCAATGAAATACTTGAAAAAATCAGCAAGTATGCAACGGAAATTCAATCTGATGCATATAATTGTGCAGTTTTAGATGTAATAACCACCTTTTCACAAAATGCTGTTACATATAATTATATCAAACCTGAAATAACTGATAAAGATATTTTGGAAATTAAAGGAGGTCGTCATCCGGTAGTTGAGCAATTACTAGAGCGAACAACGTTTATTCCAAATGATACTATACTCAAGAAAGATTCCGAGAGAATATTGATAGTAACAGGTCCTAATATGGGAGGAAAATCGACTCTATTGAGACAAGTCGCCTTAATTGTCTTAATGGCTCAAATTGGAAGTTTTGTACCTGCTACATCTGCAAAAATTGGTCTAACAGATAGAATATTCACACGTATTGGTGCTCATGATGTTCTTGTTGAAAATAGATCTACCTTCATGGTAGAAATGTATGAATGTGCAAATATTCTAAATAATGCTACAGAAAGAAGTCTAGTTATCCTAGATGAGGTTGGTAGGGGAACTTCTACGTATGATGGTGTTGCTATTGCTTGGTCGATAACTGAATATCTTCATAATAATATTGGCAAATTAGGACCAAGAACAATGTTTGCCACACATTATCATGAACTAATAAAGTTGGAAGAATTATTACCCAGAATAAAAAATTATCATGCTTCAGTTAAAAACATTAATGGTGAAATTCACTTCTTATATAAAATTAAAGCGGGGGGTATAAGTGAAAGTTTTGGTGTTCATGTTGCTTCTTTAGCCGGATTACCACAGAAGGTTATAAAAGATGCAGATGCGATGCTTTCAATTTTACACAAACAAGAGAAAAAAGAAGATGAAAAAATTGACCACAAAAAGGTCGTAACAAGTAAAACCAAAGAAGAAGATCAAGCATTAATTGAAGAGGGCACACAACTGATAAATGAAATTTCAAGTATTAATACTGATAGAATCACTCCAATAGAAGCTTTTAATTTATTGAACCAGCTAATAGAGAAAAGCAAGAAACATCTTGAAAAGGATAAGCTATAACACGGACATAAGTAGCTTACTTACAATAGAAAAAAGAATAGAATTTTGGTTGTTTGAAGAAAATGATTATCGAACTTGATACTCTCACCATAAATAAAATTGCAGCAGGAGAGGTTATAGAGCGACCTGCCTCCGTTGTTAAAGAACTTGTAGAAAATTCAATTGATGCTGGAAGCACTCAAATCAAAGTTGTCCTTCAAGAAGGGGGGAAGAAACTCATTGAAGTCACAGATAATGGTTCAGGAATGAATCATGATGACGCTTTATTATCAATCAAACGTCATACAACGAGTAAGATTGCTAAAGCTGAAGATTTGTTTTCGATTGCAAGTTTAGGTTTTAGAGGTGAAGCCTTAGCCAGTATAGTTAGTATTGCTCAAGTTGAATTTTTTACCAAAAGGGAAGATAACGAATTAGGAACACATATTCAGGTTGAAGGAGGTAAAATCCTTTTAGATAAAAATACCTCCATAGCGAATGGGACTAAATTTACAGTAAGGAATTTATTTTACAATGTACCTGTAAGAAGAAAGTTTCTAAAATCTGAAACAACTGAAATGAACCATATTACAGAATACATCACAAAGCTAGCATTGGCATTTCCAGAAATATCATTTTCTCTTGTTCATAATAGTCGTAGTGTGATAACTGCTCCTAAAGGAGATCTTATCTCTCAAATAAATTCCATTTTCGGAAAAAACATTGCAAAAGCATGTATTCCGGTTTCTAAGACAGAAGAAGAATACACGGTTACAGGCTTTATAACTAAACCAGAATTTTCCAGAAAATCAAGGGATTATCTCTATATCTTCGTTTTAAACCGACCTGTCGTAAATAAAGTGATTACAAATGCGATACTTCGTGGATATGGTACAGCCCTACCACATGATAGGACTCCCATAGTTTTTCTAAATATCAAGATTCCAAAGAACGAAATTGATGTCAATGTTCATCCCACGAAAAGAGAAGTTCGCTTCAGTAAAGAAGCAAAGCTATTTGGTCTAGTTGAACTTGCAGTAAAAGAATCTCTAGAAAAGAGCGGATTAGAGATATTTGAAAGGGTATCAGAACCAAAGTACAAACCCACAATGCTAGATCTACATTCAACACCCAATGATAGTACTAGGAAACAACCTTCCCAAATACGGTCGTCACCTTCTCCTTCTTTAGCACAAGATAAACTAGGATATAAGGTAGTTAAAACCAGAGATAAATCAATTGACCATTTCTTACCTTCTACTCACAAAGGAACTTCATACCAAAAACAAGAACATTCGCAAAAAACTCTGATTAAAATACTTGGAATAATCAAGGATACCTATATTATTGCTGAGACGAATGAAGGTCTTCTTCTATGCGATCAACATGCTGCTCATGAGAAAATTAATTATTCTAAATATGTTGATCAAATTAAAAGAAAAAAAATTAATGTTCAAAGTTTGCTTGCTCCAATTTCAGTTAGTATGAAACCTTCAGAGTTGGAAGTTATAAATGACCTTAAAACTAATTTGAAAGAATATGGTTTTGAATTAGAAATCTTTGGTAAGAATGAGATTCTAATACGTTCAATACCTTCGATAATGGGTGTTGTTATTTCATATGAGTTGGCAAAGGATTTAATTGATATATTCAAAGAAAATATTGATCAGATTAGCAACCAAGTAAAGCCTGAAGATTTAGATTTCATAAAAGATATAGTTTCTATCTTTGCCTGCCGAAGATCCATTAAAGCTGGTGACAAAATCGCAGTTAGTGAAGCTGAATCATTAATTGAAAATCTTTTAAAATTGGAAGAACCTTATACTTGTCCTCATGGGCGCCCAACAATGGTTATTTTGAATCAGAAATATATCGAAGAAATATTCCAAAGAGATTACAAATCGTGAGTAAGGTGTTAATCAATTGTTAAATGAGAAAGAAAAAGAAAAATATAATCGACAGCTCATTATCCCTGGTTTCGGTTCTGAAGGTCAACACAAGCTTAAATCAAGCAAAGTGCTTGTTGTAGGATTAGGGGGGTTAGGTTCAGGTGTACTTTACTATCTTGTAAGTGCTGGGATAGGCACGGTAGGAATTATTGATAAGGACAATGTTGAATTATCAAATCTTAATAGACAAATCTTACATAATGAAGACAATTTAAATCAACCAAAAACAGATTCTGCTATTGAGAAAATACAAAAAATGAATTTGGATATTAAAATCATACCTTATAATGAAACATTAACTCAAGAAAATGCTGAAGGAATACTGTCTGGTTATGATTTTATTGTTGAAGCTAGTGACAATTTTGAAACTAAATTTCTAGTTAATGATTTTTGTATAAAACTGGGAATACCCTTTGTTATAGGTGGTGTTTTGCAATTTGAAGGACAACTAATGACAGTTCTTCCTGGGAAGTCAGCGTGTTATCGCTGTATATTTAAAGAACTACCTGAAAAGGGAAGTTACCCAACAACAGATAAAGAAGGAATTATTGGAACGGTTGCTGGATTATTTGGGATAATTGAGGCAAATGAAGCTATCAAATATTTTGTGTTTGAAGATCCAGAAAAACTATTAGCTAACAAAATCCTATATATCGAATTAAAAAGCAATAATTTTGAAGTTTACAGCATTGAAAGAGACGAAAACTGTACTATTTGCTCCAAACAGTAATGGTGCTGAATTAGAATAAGTTTTTTGGCTTAAAAAAATGATTTAAAAGATGGAACGTGTGATAATATTTGAAATCAATGAAAAAGGAAGCAACTGAAACTGAAGAACAAGAAGATTTGTTCAAATACACTCCTCTTCAACGTCTTCTTGGTCACCATTTACTGGATAAACAAAGTTTTACAAACATGCCCAAAGCATACATGATTGCAACTCCGATAGTTATTTTAGCTCTTATTCTCACATTCAATTTAGTTAATTTCACTATTTTAGCCAGTAAAATGCAATTAGTTCCTGCAGATGAAAATATGATAGCTCTCTTTAAGGAAAGCATCTATTTTGGTATTCTGCTTAGTATTGTCCCTCAAATACTATTGTGGTCAGTAATTGTTCATGGTCTGATGGTCTTCTTAGGGGGAAAGGGGAAATTCCTGAAATCTCTCTCCATTTACGCAATAGCTCAAATACCAATTGTTCTAGGTCTAATCATACTTACAGTAGTTGCTAGTGCTCAAACCCGATCTGTCATTTATCCATATGGATTTCCTTTAATGGGATCTTACTTATTACAATTTAATACAGTTAACATAAGTTACGACATCTTTCAAATCTTCAACGTGTTCTCCGGTAATTACACTTTGGCAAGCAACATCATTGTTCCTATAACAAACTTGTATGCAATGATAATTGCAGCTATGGGTTTGAGTTCAGAACACAAAGCTCCTTTAATGATTAGTCTTTTTGTAACTGGTCTGGCCTATGTTGCTTCAATGATTTTCTACTTCATTGTATGATTTGATTACATATTTTTTCTTTTCATTTCTATTAATAATCTTTAAAGCATCATTATGAAATTATAGTATAATGAAGAAAAAACTTGATGTAGCCATAGTTGGTTGTGGTGCTGTTGCAGAATATTATCACTTGCCTGTTTTACAAAGAATGCCTGAATACAATATAAAATACCTTGTGGATTTAAGCAAAGATAGAGCCGAATCAATCAAGAAACGCTTTCGAATGAGCTCTAAAACGGAAACGAAATTTGAGAAAGTTTTGAGTGATGACCAACTCGATGCCGTAATGATTCTAACCCCCCCTACACTTCATAAAGATCAAATATTCTTAGCAGCAGAGGCAAAAAAGGCAATTTTCTGCGAAAAACCACTGTCAATGACTGTCAATGAGGCTTTAGAAATTGTCGATATTTGCAAGAAAAGTAATGTTCCTATTCTTCCAGGTTATCAAATGCGTTTTGATGGAAAGTATTCAAAGATTAAAAAACTCCTAGAAAAGAAAATGTTTGGTGAACTCATAGGAGGACATGGATTACACTTTGCTAATGCATTGGAATGGCCAAGTGTTTCTAAGTTTCAAATAGATGATCAGAAAGGAGGAGGGGCTCTATTTGAGATGATGCATTTTGTAGATTTAGCAACATGGTATTTTGGTAAAGCAATATCTATGACTGCAACAATATCTAGAAAGAAGAAAAAATCTCCTATAGATGACACTGCAAACCTACATATAACCTTTGAAAAAGATGTTTCTGTTTCATTAAGCATAGGTTGGAATACCATAACTGTAAATTCATTTACTGTTTTTGGAACAGAAGGATATTTACGAGCATTATCAGATTCAAAGAAATTGCAATATCATGCCAAAAATTTCTTAGCTCAACAACCCATTCTAATTAAGCCTAATCATACTATCTCACCTTTTCAAGACGAGTTACTACATTTCTACAAAATTATTACTAAAAATAAAACCCCAATTGTAACACAACAAGAAATTATTCAAAATGCGAAAATTGTTGAAATAGCATATAGTGAAACAAGCAAAAACAAGACCATTATGTTGGAGGATTAATATGCTTTCCCGAGTTATTGTGTCTAATATAACTAGTCCTAAAGATGTAAATAAGAAGGTTAGTCAATCTTTTGACACCTTATCAATTACATTTGTTAATGACGATTTAGTAGCTATTAAACCCAATTTATGCGACTTTAGACCTCATGAACAAGGAGGAACTACTGATCCAAAAATAATTGAAGCAATTATTGTTTATATCCGAAAGCAATCGTCATGTCAAATTGCTATTGTCGAAAGTGATCATGCTCTTGCTACAGCTGATGAAGAATTCCAAAGAATGAACTATAGTTACCTTGAAGACAAATATGAAAATGTGAGTTTAGTTAACTTGACAACCGATATTCAAAAGCAGATAGCAGTTGATGGATACTATTTTACAGAATTAACAGTAGCAGAAACTTTGCTCAAAATGACCAAGTTCATCAATGTTGCGAAACTAAAAACACATACACAGACAAGAATAACGTGCATTCTGAAAAACCAATTTGGTTTGATATCTAGAAGATACAAAAAGCGATATCACCCAGCTCTTAGTGAAGTTCTACTTGATTTAATTGGTTTATTTCCCCCAGATATTTCAGTTGTAGATGGGATATATTCAATGGAAGGTGCTGGTCCTTCTGATGGTGATTTAAGAAAAACAAATATTCTACTTTTTGGTGATGATCCAATTGCAACGGATGTTGTTGCAGCAAAAATTATGGGGATTAAACCAAGTAGAGTTCCAGTCTTGAGACTTGTTAAGAAGAAGAGAATTAGTGACTTAAACCATGAGAAAATTGAAAATTTACCCAACTTTCACTTTAAGCAGGCTCCTTGGTATTCTTTTGCAGCTAGGCGTTTTGGTTTAAGATATCAGAAGAGAGCATCAAAACGATATAAGAAAAAACGAGAACGTGCAAAATTCATCTCTGATGTTGCAGCAGGATTTATTGTTATTAAACAAGGTAAATATCCTACCTTACAATCAGGATTAATTGATCGAAAAATATTCTGGAGAGTTTTAACGAGCATGATTAGAAGACCATTTGTATTGCTCAGTCATAAGTTAAAAGGCATTTGAATCGTACACAATAATCAAGTAAACTTTTTTATGTCCTTGTAGTTTATTGGATTCATGAG
>BPTM01000143.1 GCA_023705945.1 Candidatus Heimdallarchaeota archaeon | reverse complement strand
CCAGGCTACCGGCAGCGGCAACACAACCAGTAGATAGTGAGCTATCATAGTTATACCGTTTCATCTCGGGCAATGCTACCTTACCCATAGCTGCGGCTTCAGCATTGGTTGACCCACACATAGCACCAAAACCAGCACAGGCGAAGATAGTAGCCAGAGCCAGCCCCCCACGTTGTTGCCCAATAAATTTATAGGCAGTATCGTAAAGCCGATGACTCATCCCCGAGTAGAAGGCAACTGCACCCATAAATATAAACATAGGAATGACAGTTAGGGAATATGATGAGAGCATCACCCAAAAATCGTTAGCCAGCATATGAAACCCAGCCGGTACTGAGACTATATAGCAAAGACCGATAAAGCCGACCAGAGCCATGACATAAGCCACCGGCATCCGGAGAAGGAAGAGGAAAATAAGAAGCACAACACTGATGATGGCAGCAGTAGTCGGGCTCATCCTTTCGCCGCCTTAGCCAGTGATTTAATAAGGTCAACCAGAATCACCAGGCAGAGTAGGGCACAACCAAAGCCGATTCCGTATATATAAGGAGAAAAAGGCAGATGTGCTGTCGCTGACACCTGACCTAGCCGCCACATATTGTTGCCTAATACCACACACTGCCAGGTTATCAAGGCGAAAATGCCAAAGCTAAGAATGCCGGTAATACTACCAATAATTGCCTGAACCCGTTCTGGAAACCGTGCCACCAGCAACTCTACCTGGATATGACCCCTCAGCACAGCACAGTAGGCAATGGCAAAAGCAATAAGTATCGCCCCAATAAAGCCAACGAAGTCATAGGTGCCCAAAATAGGCTTCCAGACAACACGAAGCAGGATATTTCCGACAACAAGGAGCATCATTGCCATCACCGCCAACTGAGCTATCCGGTCAGAGAACTTGCTCAATAAACGGGCAAGGCGGGCAAAATAAACCACTACCTCACACCTCACTGAGGATTAAATAATTTTATAGGTGCTCTTATTAGCCTAACCTTGGGCACCACGGACTTTTTAGGAAGTAAGGGCATTAGGGCTATGGATACTCTAGCTTATTGGATTCTTCCGCAATCTCGCTTGCTCCATTAACTATATCCTCTCCCGGGAAACCCTTGGCGTTCAGGTCAGCAATATAGGCATCACGTATTGGTTTAAGAAGCTCCTTCCACCGTGCTGCTTCCTCATCGGAGAGGTAGAGGTATTCATGTCCTTCTGGCTGTTGTTTGGCCCAGTCCATCGCCATCTGCTCATTAGCCTGCCAGATCTGACCGGCTTCCTTCACCGACTTCTCAGCAACGTCATCAAAAGCCTTCTGTAAGTCCTTGGCAACGAGTCCCACTTAGCCCGGTTCATTATCACAAAGAACTGCTCGCAATACGCAAAGGGGATAAAGGTGGAATAATGAAAGACCTCGGCTTGCTTCCACGATGTAAGCACCTCAAGCGGGGCGATACTAGCCTTGATTATTCCCTTTTGTGCTGAAAGGTAAACCTCATCCTGAGGCATGGCTGTCGGATTAGCACCCAGTGCTTTAATTGCTGTGGCACTAGCCCCGGTGGCTCTTATGTCCGTATTCTTAATGTCCTCCAGTTTATAAATCGGGGTCGTGGAGTGCAGCCAGCCAGGTGGAACACAGATAAGATAGAGTACCTTTACATCGTCAAGTTCCTTCGGCTTAAACTTTTTATAGAACTCCCAGGCGGTGCGGCAGCCAGCATCGGCGCTAACCAGTGGGGCGATACCTCCCTGCGATAAGGCCTGCATCACTGGAAAGCGACCCGGGGTATAAGAAAAAATGGAGCA
>BPTM01000142.1 GCA_023705945.1 Candidatus Heimdallarchaeota archaeon | reverse complement strand
AGCTACATGACACTCCTCGCACTCCTCAAAGAGTTCTTCGTCGGTTTTCTCAGAGGTGGGTTGAGTCTCTTGGGGCTCTTCTATGGGCTTCTCCGGAGATAGATATTCTTCCAGCCCTTCAAGGCTGGTATCATCAATGTCGAGGGTAACTGTTTCCTGGACCTTTTCCTTGGCTTCCTTGATAGCCATTGCGCAAGCCTCCTTATTATCTTTATTGGCAAGGCAGGTCCGGGCTGCCTGCTCGACAAACTGACGATGACTTTCAAGCCCGTCCGCTTCAGTAAGGTAGAGTGCCTTCTTCAGCTGGCCCTGCTCAAGGGCTTTTATAGTATCCTCGATGCGCTTAGTTACTCCACCTTTCACTTATTGCCTCTCTCCTAACTCATATCGCCTAAGGTGATCAGGTGCCAAATTTACTTTCTTCACTCTAATAGGAGGCTCAGTGCTCTCTAAGTATTTCTGGTCTATCTTTCTTCTTATGGCGGTTGGCTCAATCAAAACCTCATCATCAAGGATATCTACTATTCGCCCGCAGGCCCCGGTATATCTGTCGCAAACGCTGCTACCTATCTCTACTCTTATCTCCTTAGTTGCCAGCTCCCTTGACATACAGGTCAGCCAGGGTTCCAGTCTCTCCCCCTTGGGTATCTCGGCTATCTCAGCCTTGCAGGTCTCAACTGACTCCATCCAACTCTCCATGCGCCTCTCAAGGCCGGGGCTTTCCAATGGCACCGTAGTGGGGCAGTAGATTTTCTCCTGGTCGTCGGAGAGTGCTCCAATTATGCCCTTGCTGAAACAGAGCTTCTTCCCAGGGCGATACTCAATGCAGCGGCAGGGGCTTGCTTTAGCCAGAGGTTCATCCACGACAATGCCAGGGCTGCCATAGGCATAGACCACAGAATGAAGCATTAAGCTATCATGCTCTCGCTCCCTTACCCGCTCCATTACCTCATCGGCGGTTCTAGTGGCTATTTGTTCTATTTCTTCTCTTGAGATTGCCATCTGGATTCTACCTCCTTCGCTGCTTCCTCGGCAGCCAGTTGTTTTGCCTCGTCGAGGGTCATCTCGGGCTCCTCTGCCTTACCTGTCTTGGCGAACCTCCGTTTCCACCACTTTCTATTGAGTCTCCGATAATAGCCTTCGGTATCGGCGGCAGCCTGTTCCAGCTCATCGACCGTTTTAATCGCCTCAAGCCGGTGTCTCAGGCCGCGGCTTTGCTGTAGCGCTTCCTCAGCTATATCCCTTTCCCAATCGGGTGTACTTCGTATTTTCTCCGGTGTCAGGTCCACCCTCTCCAGGGCGTTTAATTCCTCAAGGGTTTTACCAATTCTGTCCAGTATTTCGTTACTTGTTATGCCCTCTTTCTTGAATCTCACTGCTTCATTAAGCAAGCCAGTAGAGGTACTAAAATGCCCTAGGGCGCATGGGACACAGGCTGTAGCTACGCTTTCCTGCTTGGGGGCAGCTTCTGGCTCCTGGGTGGTGGTAGCAGCGCTCGTCTTTTGCTCTGGGAGGGCTTTATTTTGGGCTACAGGGGGTGTCATAGTGGCTGCAAACTCCCCCAGCGCCTTGGTGTGGTCCGGACGGGGAATTAAGACCCTCTCGATGGGAACCCTGTTTATGATATTGGTGATAAAGTCTAACCAGCCCATAGTACTATTTTACCACCTTTTCCTCATTAATCAAGTTAAGTCTGGGGGGCCTAGCGGGGTTTTGAACTTCTCCTGAAACAATATAACACTGTTATGAGAAAATAGTCAAGAAATCTTGCTTTTTATAACAAACCGTGTTATTATACAGTTATAAAGTGTTATGGAGGGAGGATAAGATGGCAAATCAAAATGAAGTCTTGAGAGCGCTGTCAACCAAGGAGGAGGCAGCTGCCCCTGCTACCCTGGCTAGTGAACTCAAAGCAGGCGAGGCAACAGTAAGGACCTATCTCAACCGGTTAAAAAAGAAGGGGTACGTTGATGGTGGTGGCAGCCAGTGGTATATCACCGATGCCGGCAAGGCTGCTTTAGAGAGTGGGGAGGGGGTACCCACCACTAGAGAGGACGTGGGGGAAGATGAGCTATCAAAGTTCAAGTATTATGGGGAGCTATCAGGTGTTCCCCCTGAGAAGGTAACTGCCTGCATCGAGCTGTTTCAAAACACCGACGTGAGAAGCATGGATGAGATGGAGCGGGTCCTGGCAGAAATAAATATACCCCAGCCCCAACAAAACCAATGGAAGAATCTCTACCGGGGCTATTTGAGAAATACCACAGCACCCGAGAGGCGGGAAGAGCTCTATCCACTGCCAAAGCCAGAGGAAGTAACAGCTAGTGAGGAGGGCCTCGCTGCTGCCGGTGAGGCTAGAAAAGGAGAGTCCCTGGACTATATTGTTGAAGACAATAATATCCTGCAGGTTGGTGCTGGTCTGGGGATGTTCACTTTCAGGCAAGCACTTCAGGTGATGGCTGCCAAGCGGGGCACAGGTCCTCAGACTCAAGGTGGGCTTGGGTCACTTAAGGATATTGCTGAAGCAGTAGGCATCCTTAACCCTAACCAACCGCTAACTCTCCAGGATGTAATAACCATAAATAACATGATAACTGAAGCCCGCGGCGGAGGAGGCGAAGCACCTGTAGTACCTCTTGGCTACTACGTTGATGAAGACGGGCAGGTCCAAGAGCTTAAACCAGGGGCGCCGATAGTTATCAAAAAGGTGACCCGGGAACCGGCTAAGACGTATTTCCTGAATCCAGAGAGTAATGTGCTTGAGGAGCATGAACCTGGCAAGCCAATCATAATACAGATGCAGCCTCCACCTGGCTCTAACATACCACCTATGATGCCATTTCCAGTTATGGGTTCAGATGGCCAGCCGGTTTATGACAAGGACGGCAAGCCCGTCTACGCCAACCTCGAGCCAATGATGAAATACATGGGCTTTCAG
>BPTM01000141.1 GCA_023705945.1 Candidatus Heimdallarchaeota archaeon | reverse complement strand
TGCTGGACGAGGCTGACAAAATGCACAATGACGTATATTCGGTGCTTCTGGGGCTGTGGAGGTAATATGACAGCACAGAATCAAAATCTAGCCCCCTTGCCAGCTTGCCGAGACATATTCTACCTTATTCTACCTTCGATTTTGCCCCAGCGGGGCAAAAAAGAACCAGAGTTTGTTGTCCAATCCCCCCGGGGCGCACCTAATAAACTGTCAGGTGCGGTCTTTGGATAGGAGGTGACACCCTATGAATGTTGAGAAGGCAAAGAATAGTTTTCTCGAGGCAAAGCAAGACCTATCCCCACGCACCCTGGAGCAGTACTCCCAGGCCCTGGATTACCTTGAGCGAGAGTGCCCGAAGATGCCCAAGAAACCCGATCCCATCCGGGAGGCACTAAACAAGGTGCAGAACAATTGGGTGAGGGATGCTTATTGGCGGGTCTGGAAGTCGTTTTTTAAATGGTGCTGGTGGGAGTACGAAATTCCTAACCCCATGGCCAGGGTGCAGAGGCCCCAGCTCGATGAGATTGAGCCCCGGGTTCTAGAACGTGAGGAACTGGCTATGGTGGTAGCGGCAGCCGTCAATCTCCAGGATAAGGCCATAGTATCCCTAGCTCTCGACTCGGGTGTGCGGGCAAGCGAGTTCGGCCGTCTCTGCATCGCTGATGTCAGCACTGACACCATTCGGGTGTGGGGAAAAGGGCGCAAGCGGGTTCGAGTGCCTATCAGCCCCGAAGTGCGTCACTTGCTCCAGGTCCTGATAGACCATGATGGCCACAGTGGTCCACAGGCTCTACTCTTTTCTGGCCGGAATGGGCAGCCCTTGTCTCGGTTTGCCGTCTATAGAATTGTACGGCACTGCATGGACCGCGCTGGTATTCCCGGCCCAAAGCGTGGTAGTCATTTGCTTCGTCACTCACTAGCCACAAATTTCCTCGCCAATGGCGGTGACCTGGCAACTTTGCAAAGAATCATGCGCCACAAGAATATCGCTACCACCCAGAAGTACGTTCACCTGGCCATGCACGACGTAGTGGAGAAGCACCACCAGTACTCGCCAGCGAGGGACGCTATCCGGGGTGCCCAGTGGAGCTTCTTTGACAATGGCCAGGCCGTAAAAGAGGCTGAAGCAATATTAGTAGAGAAGGAGGCAAACCATGGCAATTGAGCAAATTCCTGGTGAGAAGGTTCACCAGATAGCAAGCGAGCTCGCTGACTGGGAATTGATGGCTTAAACATCAAGTACCTAAAGGAGGAAGAAACAGAGCTAGATAAGGGGGTAACGAGGGAGTAGGATGTAACACGTTACACCCGTTACACCCGTTACATCGCGTTACAAGAGGGGGGGCAAAATCTTAAAAACTGAGGCTAAATGTAACGAGTTTGTAACGGTTACCGTCTCCTTCTCCTTCTATATACTGACACTATTAAAAACAATCTAAGAATAAAGGAACTAGAGATAAAGACTGTAACTGTTACGAAACGATGTTGTAACGGGGGTGTAACACGTTACATAGGATAAGATAATAGTTAGTAGAAGGAGCTTGGAGTGCCATTACCCTGGATAAAGATGTGGCTTGAGGGTTTGGATGACCCAAAGCTGACCAGGTTATCCTTGGCTGAAAGGGGGGCTTGGTGGGGTCTGCTTATGCTGGCTGGTAAATGCCACGCTGATGGTAAGATTGTGAGTGGTGGTGCAGGGTTAGATGTGGATGAGATTGCGGATGCACTACACATCAAAGCCGATGATGACCGCCAAGCATTAGAATCTATGCTAGCCAAGATGGAGAAGCGCGGCAGCCTGACATGGAATGACAAAGTTCTTGTAGTCGTTCACTATGAGGAGCGGCAAAGGATACCACCATCCTCGCTGCCGGCGGCGGTTGCTGAGCGTGTGCGTCGCTATAGGGACCGGCAAAAGAAAGAGAAATCTCCCCTTGAGGTGGAGGGGATAAATAAAGAAAATAGTTACCGGATTAGGATAAGGGAGGAAATAAAGAAATACAAAGAGGAGCATGGGGCAGATCCGATAGGCGATGATTTCGAAGCTATAAAAGACCGCTTAGAAGTGGAAATATATGGCGAGAAGGAAGAGAGATGATGAGAATTGAAGTTCCGTCTTGGTTAAGGCAACGGTTCATGGCGGGGAATCGGCAGAGGTCGAATGTAAATGGGAGGTGAAACACGATGGCAGAGGTGAAGGTTACCCTATCTGAGGAGATGGTCAGATTCCTGGAAGGGATATATGAGACGCAACAAAAACTGGCGGTGGCTGCCGAGCACATTAACACTGCCTCTGAAGCATTAAGTAAGCTCGGGCTAAAACAGGATGATGTGGCTAGTATCGTGGCGTCTAGGGCGGGGGTATCTAAGACGGCGGTAAATAAGATTTTCTCGGTGCTACGCCACA